>NZ_JBHUWW010000124.1:0-27604 GCF_042669755.1 Kitasatospora sp. NPDC057223
CTCCCGGGCCGGCCCCCTGCGGGGTGCGGACGGCTTCAGCGGCGGGCGCTCAGCGGGCGCAGGTCGCTCCAGACCTCGTCGATCCGGGCCAGGCACTCCTCGCGGGTGCCGCCGGTGCCCTCCGGCCGCCAGCCGTCGGGGACGTCCCGGCCTGCGGGCCAGATCGAGTACTGCTCCTCGTCGTTGACGACGACGGTGAACACGGTGCCTCCTGGGGGGCGTCGGGGTGGGTGCGAAGGTACAGCGGTCAGCCGGACAGGTGGCCGGCGGCCTCGGCGTCGGAGAGCGCGTCGATCTCGGCGATCAGCAGCGCCTCGATCCGGGCGGCCAGCGCCGCCGGGGTGGGGCTCTCGAAGACGTCCCGGATCGGGACGTCCAGACCGACGGTGGACCGGATCCGGGCGGCGACCCTGGTCACCAGCAGTGAGTCGCCGCCGAGTTCGAAGAAGTCGTCGAGTGCGCCGACCTTCGGCACCCCCAGCACCTCCTGCCAGAGTTCGGCGACCAGCAGTTCGGCGTCCGTGCGCGGCGCAAGGTACTCGTTGCCGATGCCGGGGTCCGGGTCCGGCAGCGCCGCCAGGTCGAGCTTGCCGTTGGCGGTGAGCGGCAGCGCGGGCACGACGACCAGCGCGTCCGGGACCATGAACGCGGGCAGCCTGGCGGCCAGGTGCTCGCGCAGGGCCGCCGGGGACGGCGCCGCGCCCTGCCGGGGCACCGCGTAGCCGGTCAGCCGGCGGCCCTCGCGGACCACCACGGCCGCCCGGGCCACCGCCGGGTGGGCGGCCAGCGCGGTCTCGATCTCGGCCGGTTCGATCCGGTAGCCGCGGATCTTGACCTGGTCGTCGGCGCGGCCGAGGAAGTCCAGCCCGCCGTCGGCGCGCCAGCGCACCCGGTCGCCGGTGCGGTACATCCTGGCGTCCGGCCCGGCCGCCGGGCCCGCGAACGGGTCGGGCAGGAAGTGGGCGGCGGTCAGCTCCGGACGGCCGACGTAGCCCCGGGCCAACCCGGCTCCGCCGAGGAAGAGTTCGCCCTCGGAGCCGGCCGGCAGCAGCCCGCGCCGGGCGTCCAGCACGTAGCAGCGCACGCCGGGCAGCGGACGGCCCAGCGAGGGGCGGCGCAGCGCGTCCGCCGCGCCGAGCCCGGCGCTGGTGACGATGACGGTGGCCTCGGTCGGGCCGTAGGTGTTCACCAGCCGCACCCGGTCGCCGTGCCGCTCCCGCCAGGCGGCGACCGCCGCCGCGCCGGCCTCGGAGCCGCCGAGGATCACCAGGCGCAGCGCGGCCGGCCACGGCGCGTCGGCGCCGAGCGCGACCAGCTCCTGCCAGTAGGCGGTCGGCAGGTCGAGGACGGTGACGGCGGCGCCGCGCGGCGAGCGCAGCAGGTCGGGCAGCATCCGGCCGCCGCCGGGCAGCAGGACGCAGCAGGCGCCGGCGGCGAGCGCGGGCCAGATCTCCTCGGCGTGGGTGTCGAAGCCGGTGGAGGCGAACTGGACGATCCGGTCGCCCGGCCCGAGCGCGTAGCCGTCGCCGGCCATCCAGTCGACGCGCTCGGCGAGCGCGCCGTGTTCGACCAGGACGCCCTTGGGGGTGCCGGTGGAGCCGGAGGTGTAGAGGATGTACGCGGCGCCGGCCGGGTCGCTGCCGGGCAGCGGGGCGCCGGCCGGTGCGGCCCGGCCGGCGGCGGCCCAGTCGGCGGGCAGTGCGAGGACGGGCAGGCCGAGGTCGGGGGTGTCCCCGGCGGTCAGCAGCAGGCCCGCGCCGGCCTCGGCCGCCATCAGGCGCTGCCGCTCGGCGGGGTGGGCGCCGTCCAGCGGGAGGTAGCCGCCGCCCGCCTTCCAGATCGCGAGCAACGCCGTCACCAGGGCGAACGACGGCTCGATCCGGACGGCCACCGCGCGCCCCGCCTGCGGCCCGATGAGCTGCGCCAGCAGGGTGGAGCGGCGGTCGAGTTCGGCGTACGACAGGATCTCGCCGTCGTACTCCAGCGCGTCGGCGCCGGGCCGGGCGGCGACCTGCTCGGCGAAGCGCTCCAGCACCGGGCGGGCGGCGGCCGTGAGCGCGGGCCCGGCCCCCTGGGCGAGCAGGGCGGCCCGCTCGTCGGGGCCGAGCAGCCAGTCACCGTGGACGGGCAGCTCCGGGTCCTCGACGACCCGGGTGAGCAGGGTGCGGCAACGGCGGGCCAGCGCCTCGACGGTGGGGCGCTCGAAGACCTCCAGGTCGAAGCAGAAGGACAGCGTGAGGCCGTCGCCGCTGCGCCAACTGTCCAGCATGACATCGGCCTTGGCCTGCCGGAACCCGGAGTCCAGGTCGCCGGTGCGCACGCCTGCCGGTACCGGGTCGGCGCCGGTGCCCGCCAGTTCGTGCTGGCTCTGCAGGACGAACAGCGTCTGGTAGAGCGGCGGGACACCCGGCAGGTTGGGCAGGTCCAGGGCGTTGGCGAGCCGCTCGACCGGCACGTCCTGGTGGCCGAGCGCCGCCATGGTGGCGGACCTGACCCGGCGCAGCACCGTCCGGAAGTCCGGCTCGCCGGTGAGGTCGGCGCGGATCACGGCGGTACGGGTGAAGTAGCCGAGCAGCGCCTCGTGGGCGACCTCGTTGCGCCCGGCGAGCGGGGTGCCGACGGTGAAGTCGTCCTGGCCCGTCCAGCGGGCCAGCACGGTCTGGTAGACGGCGAGCAGCACCATGAACGGGGTGCAGCGCTGCTCCCTGGCGAGCCGGTCGAGGCCCGCGGTGAGCTCCGCGTCGAGGACGAGGTCGACGAATCCGGCCGGGTGGGCGGGGGCGGCGGGCCGGGGGTGGTCGGCGGGCAGCCGCAGCGGGGCGGTGCCGGCCAGCCGGTCGTACCAGTGCCGGAAGGCCTCCTCGGCGGCGCCGGCGGCCGTCGTCCTGGCCTGTTCGGCGCGGGCGTAGTCGCCGTACTGGAGGGTGGGTTCGGGCAGGCCGGCCGGGGCCTCGCCGAGTTCGTCCCGGTAGAGGGCGAGCAGTTCGCGCCACATCGTCCGGGCGGACCAGCCGTCCGAGATGATGTGGTGCAGGGTGATGCAGACGGCGTGGTCCTGCTCGTCGGCGTGCAGCACGACCGCTCGCAGCGGCGGGCGCCCCGCCAGGTCGAACGGCGCGTTCACGTGGGGCGCGACGGCCTCGGTGAACCGGGCCTCCAGCTGCTCCGGCGTCTCACCGGCCACGGTGGGCAGCTGCTCCGAGTCGATGGCCACCGGGCCTGCCGGGTCGACGAGTTGGACGGGCTCCTCGCCGGCCAGCGCGAAGCGGGTGCGCAGGATCTCGTGCCGGGCCACCAGCCGGGTGAGGGCGGCGCGCAGGGCGGGCAGGTCCAGCGGGCCGGTCCAGCGGCGCACCAGGTACATGTTGAACCCGGCGTCTTCCGGGTGCAGTTGGCCGAGGAACCAGAGCCGGCGCTGGTCGGCCGTCAGCGGGTGGCTGCGGACGCGGGGGTCGGGCTCGGGGGCGTCAGGCACGGGGCACCTCGGTGGTCGCACGGGCTTGCAGGGTCTCCAGGCCGACCAGGTCGTCGGACTGGGCGTCCGGGACTTCCCGGTCGAACCGGGCCAGGACGGGGATGCGCAGGCTGACCAGCGCGAGTGCGGCCATGGCGAGGCCGAACACCAGGTACAGCAGGCCGATCCCGCGCCCGTCGCCGGTGCCGATCAGGCTGCCGACCGTGCCCGCCAGCGCGCCGCCGTCGTCCATCAGGGGCTGGAGCAGCTGCGGCCCGAGCGGGGCGACCACGGCGAAGCCGATCGGCAGGGTCGACCAGGCGACCATGGTGTTGACCGCGATCACCCTGCCGTGGAAGCGCAGCGGCACCTTGGTCTGGATGATCGTCGCGTAGACGCCGTTGACCAGGCCGAGGCCGAAGGCCATCCCGAAGGCGCCGAGCGCGACCACGGGGATCGACGGACGCAGGCCGGTGACCAGGCAGGCGGCGGCCAGGCCGAGGGTGGCCAGCAGCATGCCGCGCAGCCGCTGCTGCCGGGGCCCGCCCCACAGCAGCAGGGTGAGCCCGCCGAGGACGGCGCCGACGCCGGCGGCGGTGGCCACCCAGCCGGTGTCGCCCAGCGAGCCGAAGGACAGCACCAGCGGGCCGGTGAGCAGGAACAGCGGGGAGAGGAAGATGTTCAGCACGGCGAAGAACAGCAGCATCGCGCGGAAGTGCGGGCTGCCGAGCGAGCGCCGGAACCCGGCCCTGATCTCCGCGCCGACCGACTCGCGCCTCGTCCAGGCCATCGCCTGCGGGAAGCGCACGGCCAGGGTGACGGCGAACGCGATGCTGTAGCTGACCACGTCGATGGTGAGGATGCCGCCGAGGCCGATCCCGGCGAGCAGGCCGACCGCGAACACCGGCACCAGGAACTGCGCGAAGCCGAAGGCCATCTGGACGACGCCGTTGGCGCGGCCCAGGAAGCGCTTGGGCACCAGCTGCGGCACCGCCGAGCCCCAGGCGAGGCGTTGGAAGGTGAGCGCGGTGGAGAGCACGCCGATCAGCACGTACGCGTGCCAGACCTCCAGCGCGCCGGCCAGGAAGAGGACGAGCATGACGGCCTGGGTCAGCCCGGCCGCGATGTCGCCGCCCATCATGATCCGGCGGCGGTCGCCGCGGTCGACCATGGCGCCGGCCAGCGGCGCGGCCAGGATGCCGGGGACGAGGCCGCAGGCGGCGAGCAGGCCGAACTGGGCCAGCGAGCCGGTCTGCAGGTAGATCCAGAGCGGCAGGGCGAACTCGGTGAGCGCCGAGCCGATCATCGACAGCTGCTGGCCGAAGGCGACGGTCAGGAAGCGCCGCATGCTCGGCCGGACGACGCCGGGGGTGTCCGGTGGCGCGTCGTCGGAGCGGGAGACGTCCTCCAGCCACCAGGTCGCCTCGTCGGTGCGGTGGTGGCGGTCCTCGGCGCCGTCGGCGATCGAGCGGTGCACCTCGGTGAGGACGGTGGCCAGCTCCTCGGCCCGGTACTTGAGGTAGAAGTGCCCGGCCTCGTCGAGCACGACCACGGCGGCGGTGCCGGTGAGGCGGTGCCACTCGCGGAACCGCTCCTGGTAGAACTCGGTGGCCGGGTCGCGGTCGCCGACGACCGAGATCACCGGCGCGCGCAGACCGCCGCCCTCGCTCGCGAAGACCCGGGTGAAGTACCGCTCGGCCTCCTTGGTGCCGACCCGGCGGTTGCTGACGATCAGGCGCAGCTGCTCGGGGTCGGTCTCCTCGACGTCGAGGCCGGCCGCCGCGAGGGCGTTGATCATGTCCTGGTCGCTGCGCAGCCGGTCGGCGATCTCCGCGAACCGCTCGGCGACGGCCGAGCCGCGGCCCGCCGGGCGGGCGAACGGGAAGATGCCGCCGAGGTGGACGGCCTCGACCTCGCGGCCCGCCTCCTCCAGCCGGCGGGCGATCTCGACGGTCAGCATGACGCCGAGGCCGCAGTGCCCGTACAGCACGATCTTTCCCTCGATGCCGTCGAGGATCTCCTCGGCGCAGTGCTCGGCGACCTCCTCGATCGGCATCGGCTCCTCGCCCAGCTCGTGGCCCGGCACGGCGATGGAGTGCAGCGCCCACTCGGCCGGCAGCGCGTCGGCGAGCGGCTTGTAGATCAGCGCGCTGCCGCCGCCGTAGGGGGCGCAGACGATGCTGGCGGTGGTGCGGCGCTGCGGGGTGAGCCGGTGCAGCAGGCTGCGCGGGCCGCGGTCGGTCTCGGGGGCGGTGACCAGGGCGGCGAGCGCGCGGACGGTGGAGTGCTTGAAGAGGTCCATCACCCCGATGGGGGTGGCGAGTCCGGGGTGGGCCCGGCGCATCCGGGCGACCACCTGGGTGGCCAGCAGGGAGTGCCCGCCGAGTTCGAAGAAGTCGTCCAGGGCGCCGATCCGGGGTACGTCGAGCAGGTCGGCCCACATGGCGGCGACGAACTCCTCGACCTCGCCGTCCGGTGCCTCCCAGGCGGAGGAGGAGGCGGCCTCCTCGGGCTCGGGCAGGGCCGCGCGGTCCACCTTGCCGTGGGCCAGCAGCGGCAGGCGGTCGAGGACCACGAAGCGGGCCGGGATCATGTAGTCCGGCAGCAGGTCGAGCAGGGCCGCGCGCAGGTCGGCGCCGGCCGGTGCGGCCCCCTCCCCCGGGTGCTCCAGGTAGGCGACGAGGTTCTGCCGCAGGCCCTCGCCCCGGGCCAGCACCACGGCCTGGGTGATGCCCGGCAGCGCGGTCAGGGCGGCCTCGATCTCGCCGGGCTCGACGCGGTAGCCGCGCACCTTGATCTGGTGGTCGCCGCGGCCGAGGTAGTCGAGGCTGCCTCCCGCGGCCTCCGGCCCGGCGGGCCCCCGTGCGCGCCAGCGCGCGAGGTCGCCGGTGCGGTACATCCTGGCGCCGGGCCCGGCGTACGGGTCGGGCAGGAAGCGCTCGCCGGTCAGCCCGGGGCGGCCGAGGTAGCCGCGTGCGAGCCGGTCGCCGCCGAGGTACAGCTCGCCGGTGACGCCGGGCGGGACGGGCCGCAGGTTCTCGTCCAGGACGTAGCAGCGGGCGCCGGCCAGCGGGCGGCCGATCGGGGTGTTGCCGGCGCCGGCCCCTTCGGGCAGCACCTCGTGGACGGTGACGCCGACGGTGGCCTCGGTCGGGCCGTAGTGGTTGAACACGGCGCAGCGGCCGTACCCGGCGAGTTCGGCGGCCCAGCCGGCCGCGCTGGCCTCGCCGCCGAGCACCAGGGCCCGGCGCGGGAGCAGCCGTTCGACTGGGACGTCGGCGGTGAGTGCGGCGAGGTGGGACGGGGTCATCTTCAGGTAGTCGATGCCGTCCTGTTCGAGGTGTTCGGCGAGCTCGACGCCGGCGATCCGGCGGGGCAGCAGGTGCACCCGGCCGCCGGTGGAGAGGGCCAGGTAGAGCATGGTGATGCTGAAGTCGAAGGAGAGCGACTGCAGCAGGCCGTAGCTCGCGCCGGGCTCGATCCGCAGCCGCTCCCCCACCCCGGCCAGGTAGTTGAGGATCTGCCGGTGCTGGACGGCGACGCCCTTGGGGGTGCCGGTGGAGCCGGAGGTGTAGATGACGTACGCGAGGTCGTCCGGGCCCGAGGTCTCGGGCAGCGGGGTGTCGTCGCCGTCGGCCGGTTCGGTGTCGGTCAGGATCCGCGGGCCGGCGAACTCCGTGAAACGGCCGCCGAGTCCGGTGTCGGTGATGAGCACGGCGGCGCCGGAGTCGGCGACCAGGTGGCCGAGCCGGGCGGGCGGCGCCTCCGGGTCGAGCGGCAGGTAGCCGCCGCCGGCCTTGAGCACGGCGACCAGGGCGACGGCGAGTTCGGGCGACTGTTCGAGGCAGACCGCGACCCGGCTGTCCGGCCGCACTCCGAGGTCGCGCAGGCGGCGCGCCAGCCTGTTGGCGGCGGCGTCGAGTTCACCGTGGGTGAGGGTGCGGTCGGCGAAGACCAGGGCGGGCGCGGCGGGGGTGCGGGCGGCCGTCTCGGCGAGCAGCGCGGTGAGGGTGCTGGGCCCGTCGGTGGGCAGGGCGGGGCCGGTGGCCCAGCTGCCGAGGACGGCGGACCGCTCATCGGGGGTGAGGATCGGGAGGTCGGCGATCGCGACGTCCGGGTCGGCGACGGCGGCGGTGACGAGGATCTCGAAGCGCTCGGCGAGGCGTTGGACGGTGGCGGCGTCGAACAGGTCGGTGCGGTAGGTGAGGACGCCCTGCAGGCCCTGCTCCAGCTCGGTCAGGTAGAGCGCGAGGTCGTAGTGGGTGGTGGCGGCCTCGTACGTGAAGCCCTCGAAGCCGAGCGTGCCGGAGGGCGCGGCGGTGCGCTCGCCGTAGTTCTGGTAGGCGAAGGTGCTCTGGAAGACGGCGGCGCGGCTGACGTCCCGCTCGACGGCGAGGTCGGTGACCATCTGCTCGAACGGCACCTCCTGGTGCGCGTAGGCGTCGAGGGTGCTCTCCCGGACCTTGCTGACCAGCCGGCCGAAGGTGAGGTCACCGGAGAGCCGGGCCCGGATCGGCAGCATGTTGACGAACGGGCCGACCACGCCTTCGAGTTCGCGGTGCAGGCGGCCGGCCACCGGGGAGCCGACGGCGAAGTCCTGCTGCCCGCTGTGCCGCCCCAGCAGCACCTGGAACGCGGCCATCACCACCATGTACCGGGACGCGCCGTAGGCGCGGGACAACTCGCCTATCCGGTCGGCGAGTTCGCCGCTCCAGCGAAATCCCAGGGCGGCCCCCTCGAAGGTCAGGACGGGCGGGCGCGGCCGGTCGGCGGGCAGCTCCAGCGCGGGGACGGCGTCGAGTTCGCCGCGCCAGTAGGCGCGGGAGCCGGCCAGCGCGCCGCCCTCCAGCCGGGAGCGCTGCCAGCGGGAGTAGTCGCCGAACTGCGCCTCCGGCTCGGGCAGCGCGGCGCCCCGCCCGCCGCCGAGGTGGTGGTCGTACAGGACGGAGAGTTCGCGGTTCAGGATGTCGACCGACCAGCCGTCGCAGGCGATGTGGTGCATCACGAGCGCGAGCACGTGGTCGTCCGGGCCGATCCGGACCAGCAGCGCGCGCAGCAGCGGCCCGGTGGCGAGGTCGAACGGCTCGGCGACGGCGCTCTGGATGACGGCCGCGGCCCGGCGCTCCGCGTCCGGCTCGGCGCCGTCCTCCGCCGTGGAGACGTCGACGTAGCGGGCCGGGAACGGCGCCGGCTCCGCGACGCTCACTCCGGCGATGCCGTCCTCGGTCGCCGGGAAGGCCATCCGCAGGCTCTCGTGGCGGGCCACCAGGTCGGTCAGCGCGGCGTCGAGGGCCGGCCGGTCGAGCGGCCCGCGCAGCCGGCGGGACGGGGCGAGCGCGTACGCGGCGCTGCCGGGGGCGAACTGCTCCATGAACCAGAGCCGCTCCTGCCCGCTGGACAGCGGCGGGGCCGCTCCGGCCGGGCGCCGCTCGACCGTCCGGGCGGGGGCGGCCGCACCTCTGAGTCGCTGGGCGAGCAGCGCCCGCTTGGTGGCGGACCAGTCCGCGGGGAGGTCCTGGGTATCACTCATCGGTGTCCTGTTCGAGCGCGCTGGGGAAGCGAGGGGCGGGAGGCGGACGGCGGGCGCGGTTCGCGCTCCGGTCAGATCCGGTCCTGGACGGCACGGGCGATGCCCGCGACGGTCGGCGTGTCGAAGAAGAGGTCGAAGTCCAGTTCGACCGCGAGGGCCTGCCGGATCCGGGCACTGATCTGGATGATCGTCAGCGAGTGGCCGCCGAGGTCGAACAGGTCGTCGTCCGGACCGATGTCCGGCAGGTCCAGGACCTCGGCCCAGATCTGCCGGACCGCCTCCGTCACCGGGTCCGCCGCCGCGTCCGTGGCGTCCGGGCCGGTGGCCGGCGGCCCGGCCGGGGCGGGCGCCTCGCGGGGCGGGACGGGCAGCGCCCGGCGGTCGAGCTTGCCGTTCGGCGTCAGCGGCAGCCGCTCCAGCCGGACGAAGCGCTGCGGCGCCATCGCCCCGGGCAGGGTGCGCAGCAGGTGCTCGCGCAGCTCGGCGGCGGCGGGCTCGGCGACGCCGGCGGCGACCGTCAGGTAGCCGGCGAGGTAGGGCTCGCCGGCGGCGTCCTCGTGCACGGCGACGGCGGCCTCGGCGACGGCCGGGTGCTCCAGCAGCCGGGCCTCGATCTCGCCGAGTTCGATCCGGTGGCCGCGGATCTTGACCTGGTTGTCGATCCGGCCGAGGAAGTCCAGCTCGCCGTCCGGGGTCCAGGCGGCCAGGTCGCCGGTGCGGTAGAGCCGCGAGCCGGGCGGGCCGAACGGGTCGGGGACGAAGCGCTCGGCGGTCAGGCCGGGCCGGCCGAGGTAGCCCCGGGCGACGCCGTCGCCGCCGAGCAGCAGCTCCCCGGGCACCCCGAGCGGGGTGGGCCGCAGCTGCTCGTCCACCACGTACGCCCGGGTGTTGGCGATCGGGCGGCCGATGCCGACGGCCGAGGGGCTGCGCGGGATCTCGGCGCAGGTGGACCAGATGGTGGTCTCGGTCGGGCCGTACACGTTGAGCAGCCGGGCGACGGCCGCGCGCAGTTCGCGGGCGAGCGGCAGCGGCAGCGCCTCGCCGCCGGCGAGCGCGACCAGGCCGGTCTCCCCCGGCTCGGCGCCGAGCAGCACCCGCCAGCCGGACGGCGTGGCCTGGACGTGGGTGACGCCCTCGCGGCGGATCAGGCGCAGCAGGCCGGCGCCGTCCACCGCCAGACCGTCGGGGGCGAGCACCAGGCGGCCGCCGGTGATCAGCGGCAGGTAGAGCTCCAGGGCGGAGATGTCGAAGGAGAGCGAGGTGAGGCCGAGCCAGACGTCCTGCGGGCCGGAGCCCAGCCGGGCGGCGAAGGAGGTGAGCAGGTTGACCAGGGCCCGGTGGCCGACGGCGACGCCCTTGGGGCGGCCGGTGGAGCCGGAGGTGTAGAGCACGTAGGCGAGGTCGCCGGGGCCCGGGCCGGCCGGCGCGGCGGACGGCGCCGGGAGCGCGGCGGCCTGGTCGAGCCGGAGCACCGCCGGCGCCACGGCGGCGAGTTCCGGCGAGGGCTCGCGGTCGGCGAGCAGCAGGGCCGCGCCGGAGTCGGCGAGGACGTGGGCGAGGCGCTCCTGCGGGTAGCCGGGGTCGAGCGGCAGGTAGGCGGCGCCGGCGGCGAGCACGGCGAGCAGCGCGACGGGCAGCGCGGCGGTGCGGTCGAGGTGGAGGCCGACCAGGTCGCCCGGCCCGGTACCGGCGGCCCGCAGGGTGGCGGCAAGGTGGTCGGCGCGGGCGGTCAGCTCCCGGTAGGTGAGCTGCTCCTCGCCCGCGCTGACGGCGACGGCGTCCGGTGCCAGCAGGGCCCGTTCGCGGACCAGGTCCAGCACGGTGCGGTCGGCGGGGTAGGCGCTCGCGGTGGCGTTCGGGCCGTCGGTGACGGCGCGGTACTCCTGCTGGTCGAGCAGCGGCAGGGCGGCGACCGCGGTCGCGGGCTCGGCGACGGCCCCGCCCAGCAGCGTGGCGTAGTGGCGGGCGATCCGCCGGGCGGCGTCGGGCGCCAGTGCCCCGGGGTCGTACTGGAGGCCGAAGCGGGTGCCGTCCGGTCCGTCGACGACCTGGAGGTTGAGGGTGTTGCGGGCGGTCCGGTTGAAGACCGCCCAGTCGGTCCGGGCGCCGGCGCCGTCGAAGACCGGGTCCGGACCGCGCCGGCGGTAGCCGAGCGAGACGGCGGTCAGGCCGACGCGGGGGGTCAGTCCGGAGACGGCCGCGCCGAACGGGACGCCGCGGAAGGGATAGCCGCCGCGCAGCTCGGCCCGGACGGCGCGGGCGTAGTCGGCGAAGGCGGTCGCCGGCGGGAGTCCGGCAGGGGCGTGGACGGGCAGCTCGTTGACGAACAGGCCTATCTCGCTGTCGAGTTCGGGCGTGCGGGTGGACAGCGGGACGGACACCGCGGCGCCGGCGCCGCCGTAGCGCAGCAGCAGGGCGTGCAGGGCGGCGAGCAGGAACTCGAAGACGGTGACGCCGGCCCCGGCGGCCGCCCCGGCCAGGGCCGTGCGGCCGGCCGCGTCGAGCTGCCAGTCGACGACGTCGCCCGGTCCGGCGTCCGTGGTGGTACGGGTGGCGCCCGGCAGGACGGGCTCGGCGGCGGCGGCCCAGCGCGGGCCGAACCACTGCGCGGCCCGGGCGACGGTGGCGGGGTCGGGTTCGCCGGCCGGGGCGGCCACGGGTGCGCCGGCCGGGGCGGGGGCCTCGCCGCGCAGGGCGGCGCGGTAGCCGGCGGCCAGGTCGCGGACCAGGATCTCCTTGGAGACGCCGTCGAACACCGCGTGGTGGGCCACCGTGAGCAGCTCGGCCCGGCCGTCGGGCCGGTGGTACAGGGTGAAGCGGGCGAGCGGGCCGAGGTCGAGGCGGAACGGACGGGCCGCGTCCTCCTCCACCCGCTTCTGGAAGTCCGCCGGGCCGTCCGCGACGGCGTCGACGGTGGCCAGCGCCGGTGGCCGCCCGGCCGTCACCGGCCGGACCCCGTCCGGGTGCTCCGCCATGGCCAGCCCCAGTGCCGGGTGACGGCCGGTCACGTACCGCACGGCGGCGGCCAGGGCATCGGCGTCGATCCGGTCGAAGGAGATCCGGACCGGCAGGTGGTAGGCCTCGCGGGCGAGGCCCAGCCGCTCGGTCAGCCAGACCCCCTGCTGGGCCGGGGTCGCGGCGTGCTCGGGGTGCGGGTGGCCGGTGGTCTGTGCGGGAGGGGGTGCGGGGATGTGCGCGGGCATCAACGGCTCACTTCGACGGTCGACGGTGCGGGAGCACACGCCCGGACGGCGACGTACGCCGGCAGCCGGGCTGTGGTGGTGGGACGGGCGGCAGGGCGCGGGGCCGGGCCCCGCAGCGGGGGCCGGTCGCCGGCCGTGACGGTCCGGCGGAGCCGCCCTCCCGGGCATACGCGTGGCACACCCGGCGGCTCCGGCGCCCTCCCCACGGAAGACCTCTGGTCCAGACCTTCCGAGAGATTGGCATAGACCATATGAGCCGTCAAGGAGTGTTCGTGAACGCTCGGTGACACCCCATTCACATTGCTGTACAGCGACAATGACCATTCGTCACCCCGGGGCGGACGGCCATGCCGATCGCTCCCGAACTCACGGCCCGCCGATGGTCATCCTTGAAGTTTGGACGTTCTTGCCCGGGCCATTACGCGCCCAGCACCTGCGCCAGGTCGTACGAGACCGGCTCCTCCAGCTGGGCGTACGTGCAGCTCTCCGGAGTGCGGTCCGGGCGCCAGCGCTTGAACTGCGCGGTGTGCCGGAACCGGGTGCCCTCCATGTGGTCGTACCCGACCTCGCAGACCCGCTCCGGGCGCAGCGCCACCCAGGAGAGGTCCTTGCCGCCCGTCCAGCGGCTCTGCGCGCCGGGGAGCCGGCCGGAGGCCTGCGCCTCCTCCTCGGCCCAGGCCGCCCAGGGGTGCCCGGCCAGGCCGTCCAGGCGCAGCGGCGCCAGCTCCTCGACGAGTTCGCGGCGGCGGGCCATCGGGAACGCCGCGCAGACGCCGACGTGCTGGAGCCGCCCGTCGGCGTCGTACAGGCCGAGCAGCAGCGAGCCGACCACCGGGCCGCTCTTGTGCTCGCGGTAGCCGGCCACCACGCAGTCGGCCGTCCGGCCGTGCTTGACCTTGAACATCGTCCGCTCCCCCGGCCGGTACGGCTGGTCCAGCGGCTTGGCGACCACGCCGTCCAGCCCGGCGCCCTCGAACCGGGAGAACCAGGTGCCGGCCAGCTCGGGGTCGGTGGTGGCCGGGGCGGTGAAGACCGGGTCGGCCGCGCCCGCCAGCGCGTCCACCAGGGCCGGCCGGCGGATCTCCAGCGGGGCCTCCAGCAGTGACCGCGTGCCGAGCGCCAGCAGGTCGAAGGCGACGAAGGAGGCCGGGGTGCGCTCGGCGAGCGTGCGGACCCGGGAGGCGGCGGGGTGGATCCGCTCCAGCAGCTCCTCGAACCTCAGCCGGCCGTCGCGGGCGATGACGATCTCCCCGTCGACCACGCAGCGCGGCGGCAGCTCACTGCGCAGGGCCGCCACCAGCTCGGGGAAGTACCTGGTCAGCGGCTTGCCGGTGCGGCTGCCGAGTTCGACCTCGTCGCCGTCCCGGAAGACGATCGCGCGGAAGCCGTCCCATTTGGCCTCGTACTGCATGCCCGGCGGGATCGCGGGCACCGCCTTGGCGAGCATCGGCGCGACCGGCGGCATCACAGGCAGGTCCATGCCTTCGATGGTGCCGCCGCCCGGCCCGGAGCGCGCGGGGAGAGCACGGGGACGGCGCGGGGAGACCGCAGGGGCGCCCGGGCCGCGGCGGGCTCCGGGCGCGCGCGCAGGCCCGTCGGCCTAGCGTGGACGCCATGGCCGGAAAAGCTGTGGAGCTGGATGTCGCCGGGCGCAGCGTCCGGCTGTCGAATCCCGACAAGGTGTACTTCCCCGAGCGGGGCTACACCAAGCTGGACGTCGCGCAGTACTACCTCGCGGTGGCCGAGGGGGTGCTGCGGGGGCTGCGCGAGCGGCCGACCACGCTGCAGCGCTTCCCGGACGGCGTGGACGGTGAGTTCTTCTACCAGAAACGCGCGCCCAAGGGCCTGCCGGAGTGGCTGCCGACCGCGCGGATCAGCTTCCCGAGCGGCCGCTCGGCGGACGAGATCTGCCCGACCGAGCCCGCCGCCGTGCTCTGGGCGGCGAACCTCGGCTGCCTGACCTTCCACCCGTGGCCGGTGCGGCGCGCCGACACCGAGCACCCGGACGAGCTGCGGATCGACCTGGACCCGCAGCCGGGCACCGACTTCCACGACGCCGTCCGGGCCGCGCACGAGCTGCGCGCCCTGCTGGCCGAGCACGGCATGCGGGGCTGGCCGAAGACCTCGGGCGGGCGCGGCCTGCACGTGTACGTGCCGGTGGAGCCGCGCTGGACGTTCACCGACTGCCGGCACGCCGTGATCGCGCTCGGCCGGGAGCTGGAGCGGCGGATGCCCGGGCAGGTCACCACGGCGTGGTGGAAGGAGGAGCGCGGCGAGAAGATCTTCGTGGACTACAACCAGATGGCCCGGGACCGCACGATCGCCTCCGCCTACTCCCTGCGTGCCCGGCCCGGGGCCACCGCCTCGACGCCGCTGCACTGGGAGGAGCTGGACGACGCCTCGCCCGAGGACTTCGACCTGCGGACGGTACCGGCCCGGTTCGCCGAGGTCGGCGACCTTCAGGCGGGGATGGACGGGCAGGCGTTCGCGCTCGATCCGCTGCTGGAGCTCTACGAGCGGCAGGCGCAGGAGGAGGGCATGGGCGAGCTGCCCTACCCGCCCGACCACCCCAAGGCGGCGGGCGAGCCGACCCGCGTCCAGCCCAGCCGGGCCCGCAAGCAGTGACTCATCCCCTGGGCGCGGTGGAGGCGATGATCCTTACCGCCTCGGCGATCTGAGCGTCCGTCAGATCGCCGCGGGCGGTCAGCCGCAGCCGGGAGACACCGTCCGGCACGGACGGCGGGCGGAAGCAGCCGACCGCCAGGCCGGCGGTCCGGCAGTCGGCCGCCCAGGCGACGGCGGCCTCCGGGCCGGGGGCGCGGACCGAGACCACGGCCGCGTCGGGGGTGCTGGCGTCCAGCCCGGCCGCGGTGAGCCGCGCGGCGAGCGTCCGGGCGACCTCGCGGGCCCGCTCGGCCCGCTGCGGCTCCGCGCGCAGCAGGCGCAGCGCGCCGAGTGCGGCGCCGGCGGCGGCCGGGGCGAGGCCGGTGTCGAAGATGAAGGTGCGGGCCGTCTCGGTGAGGTGCCGGATGACCCGTCGCGGGCCCAGGACGGCGCCGCCCTGCGAGCCGAGCGACTTGGAGAGGGTGACGGTGGCGACGGTGTCCGGCTCCCCCGCGAGCCCGGCGGCGGCCAGCGCGCCCGCGCCGCCGGGGCCCAGGACGCCGAGCCCGTGGGCGTCGTCCACCAGCAGGGCGGCGCCGTGCGCGCGGGCGGCGGCGGAGAGCTCGGGCAGCCGGGCGGCGTTGCCGTCGACGGAGAAGACCGAGTCGGTGACGACCAGGGCCCGGCGGTGGCCGCGCCCGGCGAGGGCGGCGGCGACGGTGGCCGGGTCGCTGTGCGGCGCGCGCAGGACGTCGCTGCGCGACAGCCGGCAGCCGTCGATCAGGGAGGCGTGGTTGTAGGCGTCCGAGACGATCAGGGTGTCGGGGTCGGTGAGCGCGGTCAGCGCGGCGAGGTTCGCGGTGTAGCCGGAGGAGAACACCAGGGCCGCCTCGACGCCGCAGAACGCGGCGAGCTCGTCCTCCAGCTCGGTGTGCAGCGCAGTGGTGCCGGTGACCAGCCGGGAGCCGGTGGCGCCCGCGCCCCAGCGCAGCGCCGCGTCGGCGGCGGCGCGGGTGACGGCGGGGTGGCGGGTCAGCCCCAGGTAGTCGTTGCTCGCGAGGTCGAGCACCGGGTCGTCGGCGGGGCGGCTGCGCAGGGTCCGGGTCAGGCCGGCCGCGGCCCGCAGGCCGGCCGCCTCGTCGAGCCAGTCGAAGACGGCGGCCGGGGTGAGGGTCTGCTGCTCGGGCGCGCTGAAGTGGACCATGCGCGGCACTCTGGCACGGCCGGTGCGCAGCGGGCAATGTGCTCCGGCGCACACCGTGCGGGCGGGCCCGGAGCGGCGGCGGGCGGCCCCCGGCGCCGCGGGCTTTGCCCGGGGTGTGCGCGAACAGGCAAGATAGCCGGGTGACCCTCCTTGACCTGATGCCGAGCCCTGCCACTCCCGACGCGCTGTACGAGACCTTCGCCGCCTGGGCGGAGGAGCGCGGCATCACGCTGTACCCCGCCCAGGAGGAGGCGCTGATCGAGCTGGTCTCGGGGAACAACGTGATCCTGGCGACGCCGACGGGATCGGGGAAGAGCCTGGTGGCGGCGGGCGCGCACTTCGCCGCGCTGGCGGAGGGCAAGCGGACGTTCTACACCGCGCCGATCAAGGCGCTGGTGTCGGAGAAGTTCTTCGACCTCTGCAAGATGTTCGGCACCGAGCAGGTCGGCATGATGACCGGCGACGCGAGTGTGAACCCCACCGCGCCGATCATCTGCTGCACCGCCGAGGTGCTGGCGAACATCGCGCTGCGCGACGGGGCGCAGGCCGACGTCGGCCAGGTGGTGATGGACGAGTTCCACTTCTACGCGGAGCCGGACCGCGGCTGGGCCTGGCAGATCCCGATCCTGGAGCTGCCGCACGCGCAGTTCCTGCTGATGTCGGCCACCCTCGGCGACGTCCGCCGCTTCGAGGAGGACCTGAAGCGCCGCACCGGCCGCCCGACGACCGTCGTGCGCTCGGCGACCCGGCCGGTCCCGCTGTTCTACGAGTACCGCCGCACCACCATGCACGACACCCTGGAGGAGCTGCTGACGACCGGTCAGGCGCCGGTGTACGTCGTGCACTTCACCCAGAAGGAGGCGGTGGAGCGGGCGCAGTCGCTGATGAGCATCAACATGTGCTCGAAGGCGGAGAAGGACGCCATCGCCGCCCTGATCGGCAACTTCCGCTTCACCACCAAGTTCGGCCGCAACCTCTCGCGGTTCGTCCGGCACGGCATCGGCGTGCACCACGCGGGCATGCTGCCCAAGTACCGCCGGCTGGTGGAGCGCCTCGCCCAGGCCGGCCTGCTGAAGGTCATCTGCGGGACGGACACGCTCGGCGTCGGCGTCAACGTGCCGATCCGCACCGTGCTGTTCACCGCGCTCTCGAAGTACGACGGCATCCGGGTGCGCACCCTGCGGGCGCGCGAGTTCCACCAGATCGCCGGCCGGGCCGGGCGGGCCGGGTTCGACACCGTCGGCCAGGTCGCCGCGCAGGCACCTGAGCACGTGGTGGAGAACGACAAGGCGCTCTCCAAGGCCGGCGACGACCCGAAGAAGCGCCGCAAGGTCGTCCGCAAGAAGGCCCCCGAGGGCTTCGTGAGCTGGACGGAGGAGGGCTTCGAGAAGCTCATCGCCGCCGACCCGGAGCAACTGGTCTCCCGCTTCAAGGTCACCCACGCGATGCTGCTCTCGGTGATCGGCCGCCCCGGCAACGCCTTCGAGGCGATGCGCCACCTGCTGACCGACAACCACGAGGAGCGCTCCGCGCAGCGCCGGCACATCCGCAGCGCGATCGCGATCTACCGCTCACTGCTGGACGGCGGCGTGGTCGAGCGGCTGCCGGAGCCGGACGCGGACGGGCGGATCGTGCGCCTGACCGTCGACCTCCAGGAGAACTTCGCGCTCAACCAGCCGCTCTCCACCTTCTCGCTGGCCGCCTTCGAGCTGCTCGACCCGACCTCGCCCTCGTACGCGATGGACGTCGTCTCGGTGGTGGAGGCGACGCTCGACGACCCGCGGCAGATCCTCGCCTCGCAGCAGAACAAGGCGCGCGGCGAGGCGATCGGCGAGATGAAGCGCGACGGCGTCGAGTACGAGGAGCGGATGGAGCGGCTCCAGGAGATCACGTACCCGAAGCCGCTGGAGGAGCTGCTCAGCCACGCGTACGACGTCTACCGGCGGGCGCACCCGTGGATCGGCGACCACCCGCTGCAGCCCAAGTCGGTCGTCCGTGACCTGTACGAGCGGGCGATGACCTTCACCGACTACGTCGGCCACTACGACCTGGCCCGCACCGAGGGCATCGTGCTGCGCTACCTCGCCGGGGCGTTCAAGGCGCTGGAGCAGACCGTCCCCGAGGACATCAAGACCGACGACCTCAAGGACGTGATCGCCTGGCTGGGCGAGCTGGTCCGCCAGGTCGACTCCAGCCTGCTCGACGAGTGGGAGCAACTGGCCAACCCCACCGACCCGTTGGCGCCCGAGGTCACCCTGGACGACCGGCCGGCGCCGGTCACCGCGAACGAGCGGGCGTTCCGGGTGCTGGTGCGCAACGAGATGTTCCGCCGGGTGGAGCTGGCCGCGCTGGAGAACTACCACGCGCTGGGCGAGCTGGACGGCGAGTACGGCTGGGACGCCGACCGCTGGGCGGACGCCATGGACGCGTACTGGGAGGAGCACGACGACCTCTCCACCGGTCCGGACGCCCGCGGCCCCAAGATGCTGCTGATCGAGCAGGAGGAGGACGCCTGGCAGGTCCGGCAGATCTTCGAGGACCCGGCGGGCGACCACGACTGGGGCATCAGCGCCGAGGTCGACCTGCACGGCTCCAACGAGGAGGGCCGGGCGGTGCTGCGCGTCACCCGGGTCGACCGGATGGACGGCTGAGGCCGCGGAACGGCTGCGCCCCGGGGTTCCTGACGCATCATCAGGAACCCCGGGGCGTTCTTCCGTCAGGACCAGATGAACTGCGAGGCCGCCGCGTAGGAGATGGCCCGGGTCGCCGCGTCCAGCTGGCTCTCGGACACCGTGGGGGAGGCGGCGGGCGAGGCGGCGGCGCCGCCCGTCGCGCCGGGCGAGGCGGTGGCCGGGGCGGTGGTGTGGGCGTCCGCGAGGCGGGAGGCGGTGACGGTCAGGTAGTGGCCGACGGCCTCCACCCGCGGCGGCCGGACGGCCTTCGCGCCGCCGGCGGGGGCGGGCGCGGCGGAGGCGTCCGGGAGGATGAAGGCGATGGCCCCGGGGGCTCCCTCGCCGACGCGCAGCGCCTGCGCCGCCTTCTCGGCGGCGGCGTCGTCGGCGAAGCGCAGTACGGTGATGCTGCTGTACACGGGCTGGTCGACGCCGGTGAAGCTGACCGCGATGAATCCCTGGCAGCCGCTGTCGTGCAGCGGGTCGACGGCGCGGTCCTGCAGCACCTCGGCGCAGTCCTGGCCCTGGCGGACACCGAGGCGCCTGCCCCGGTAGCCGTCCGCCTCGATGGTGCGCTGGGCGGGGAAGTACCGGTCGGCGGTGAGGCCCTCCGGGTCCGTCACGGTCGGCGGCACCGGGTTGCCGAGGACCGGCGGGGTCTTGGTGGCGTCCGCACTGGACGGGCCGAGGCCGGGTATCCAGTCGCCGGGCTGCGGGCGGCTGACGATCCATCCGACTCCCGCGACCACCGCCACGACGACACACCACCCGAGGACCCGGACCGGGGTGCTGCGGGTCGCGGGGCGCGCCCGGTCCGGTCGTCCGTCTACTGCCTGGCCTGGCGTTTGGGGGTCGCGGTGCCCCTGCGTGGTCATGGCGCAGATTCTAAGCAGTGCGCCGGACGGGCCCGGCGGAGGGTGGCCACCGGCACGCCGCGAGCCCCTATCACTACGGTGCGCTCCGACACTGTGACAACTCGCACATCCTCTCGGGCATCTTTTTGCGGGGTTACCCCTGGCGTGGGCGGTCCGCGAACGGGCAGGATCATGCGCATGGATCTGCTCGACACCCTCACCGCCAAGGGCCTGCGCCGGGAACTCCCGAGTCGCGAGGAAGCCCTCGCCGTTCTCGCCACCACCGACGACGAACTGCTGGACGTCGTCGCGGCCGCCGGGCGGGTACGCCGGCAGTGGTTCGGCCGCCGGGTCAAGCTCAACTACCTGGTGAACCTGAAGAGCGGCCTCTGCCCGGAGGACTGCTCGTACTGTTCGCAGCGCCTCGGCTCCAAGGCCGAGATCCTCAAGTACACCTGGCTCAAGCCCGAGCAGGCCGCCGAGGCGGCCGCCGCCGGGCTCGCGGGCGGCGCGAAGCGGGTCTGCCTGGTCGCCAGCGGGCGCGGCCCGACGGACCGCGACATCGACCGGGTCGCGGACACCATCGCCGCGATCAAGGGCGCCAACGAGGCCGTCGAGGTCTGCGCCTGCCTGGGCCTGCTCTCCGACAACCAGGCCGAGCGGCTCAAGGCGGCCGGCGCCGACGCCTACAACCACAACCTGAACACCTCCGAGGGCACCTACGGGGACATCACCACCACCCACACGTACGCGGACCGGGTGGACACCGTGAACAAGGCGCACGGCGCCGGCCTCTCCGCCTGCTCCGGCCTGATCGCCGGCATGGGCGAGAGCGACGAGGACCTGGTCGACGTGGTCTTCGCGCTGCGCGAGCTGGACTCGGACTCGGTGCCGGTCAACTTCCTGATCCCGTTCGAGGGCACCCCGCTCGCCAAGGAGTGGAACCTCAGCCCGCAGCGCTGCCTGCGGATCCTGGCGATGGTGCGGTTCGTCTGCCCCGACGTCGAGGTCCGGATCGCCGGCGGGCGCGAGGTGCACCTGCGCTCCATGCAGCCGCTCGGCCTGCACATCGCCAACTCGATCTTCCTGGGCGACTACCTCACCAGCGAGGGCCAGGCCGGCCAGGCCGACCTGGAGATGATCGCGGACGCCGGCTTCGAGGTCGAGGGCGCCGGCCAGGTGACGCTGCCCCAGCACCGGGCGGACGTCGCCGCGGCGGCCACCGCCGGCCACGGCTGCGGCCCGGCCGCCGACGCGTGCGGCTCGGGCGGCGGCTGCGGCCCCTGCGGCGGCCACGGCGCCGAGGAGGTGCCGGCCGCGGTCGGTGCCGCGGCGGCCACCGACGGCGCGGGCACCGACGAGGTGCGCAGCGACCTGGTGCGGGTGCGGCGTCGCGGCGCCGGCACCGAGCTGGCACCGAACGCCTGACCGTCCCCGAGGAAAGAAACACCGTGGCACAGCTGTCCCCGCACGCCCTGCTCGCCCTCGACCGCGCGCACGTCTGGCACCCGTACGGGCCGATGCCCGGCACCGCGACCCCGTACGTGGTGGAGTCCGCGTCCGGGGTCCGGCTCCGGCTCGCCGAGCCGGTGGCCGGGCACCGCGAACTGGTGGACGGCATGTCGTCCTGGTGGGCGGCCATCCACGGGTACGGGCACCCGGTGCTGGACGAGGCGGTCCGCGACCAGCTCGGCCGGATGAGCCACGTGATGTTCGGCGGGCTCACCCACGAGCCCGCCGTCCGGCTGGCGGCGAGGCTGGTGGAGATCACGCCGGAGCCGCTGCGGCACGTCTTCCTGGCCGACTCCGGGTCGGTGGCCGTCGAGGTCGCGATGAAGATGTGCCTGCAGTACTGGCAGTCGGTGGGGCGGCCGGGCAAGCAGCGGCTGCTGACCTGGCGGGGCGGCTACCACGGTGACACCTTCCACCCGATGTCGGTCTGCGACCCGGAGGGCGGGATGCACCAGCTGTGGGGCGGCGTCCTGCCGCGCCAGCTGTTCGCGGGCGAGCCGCCGGCCGGGTTCGACGCGCCGGTGGACGAGGCGTACGCGGCGGAGCTGGCCAGCCTGATCGAGCGTCACGCCGGCGAACTGGCGGCCGTGATCGTCGAGCCGGTGGTCCAGGGCGCGGGCGGGATGCGGTTCCACTCCCCCGGGTACCTGCGGCTGCTGCGGGAGCTGTGCGACGAGCACGGCGTCCTGCTGGTGTTCGACGAGATCGCCACCGGCTTCGGCCGCACCGGCGAGCTGTTCGCGGCCGGCCACGCCGGTGTCTCACCGGACGTGATGTGCCTGGGCAAGGCGCTGACCGGCGGCTACCTGACGATGGCCGCGACGCTCTGCACGGGCGAGATCGCCGACGGCATCAGCCGGGGCGAGGTGCCGGTGCTGGCGCACGGGCCGACGTTCATGGGCAACCCGCTGGCGGCGGCCGTCGCCAACGCCTCGATCGAGCTGCTGCTCGGCCAGGACTGGCAGGTCGGGGTGAAGCGCATCGAGAGCGGGCTGGCCGCCGCGCTGGCACCGGCCGCCGAGGTGCCCGGCGTCGCCGACGTCCGGGTGCTGGGGGCGATCGGCGTCGTCCAGCTCGACCACCCGGTGGACATGCGGGCGGCCACCGAGGCCGCCGCCCGGGAGGGCGTCTGGCTAAGGCCGTTCCGCGACCTGATCTACACCATGCCGCCGTACGTGACCGGGGACGAGGACCTGGCGCGGATCGGCGCGGCCGTCACGGCGGCGGCGGTGGCCGGATGAGCGCCCGCATCGTCTTCGTGACCGGCACCGGCACGGACGTCGGCAAGACGGTGGCGACGGCGGCCGTCGCGGCCGTCGCCCTGGCCGCCGGGCACCGGGTCGCCGTGCTGAAGCCCGGCCAGACCGGCGTCCTGCCCGGCGAGCCGGGGGACGCCGAGGAGGTGGCCCGCCTCGCCGGCCGGCTGACCACCCGTGAGCTGGCCCGCTACCCCGAGCCGCTGGCCCCCGACACGGCGGCCCGCCGCAGCGGACTGCCGACGATCACCCCGGAGCAGGTGGCCGGTTCGGTGGCGGAGCTGGCGCGGGAGCACGACCTCGTCCTGGTCGAGGGCGCGGGCGGCCTGCTGGTGCGCTACGACGAGCACGGCCGCACCCTCGCCGACATGGCCCGCGCCACCGCCGGCCTCGGCCTGCGGGTCGAGATCCTGCTGGTCGCGGCGGCCGGGCTGGGCACGCTCAACACCACCGCGCTCACCGCGGAGGCACTCGCGGCCCGCGGCCTGGCCCCGCTCGGGGTGCTGATCGGCGCCTGGCCCGAGGACGCCGGCCTGGCGGCGCGCTGCAACCTCGCCGACCTGCCGGTCGCCGCCGGCGCACCGTTGGTAGGCGTACTGCCGCAGGGCGCGGCGCACCCGGACGGCTTCGCCGCCCTCGCGCTCGCCTCGCTCGGCCCGGTGCTGGGCGGGCACTGGGACGCCGCCGCCTTCACCGCCGACCGGCGGGCTCCGGCACCCTGACCGGCCGCGGCGCCCGCGCTCAGCCTCCGAGCGGGTCACCGAGCGGCTTGACCCACCGGCTCCACTGCGGCTCGGCGGCGTAGCCGGCGTTCGCCCAGGTGCGCTGCCCGAGTTCGTTGCGGTCCAGCACCATGGCGTCGGCCCGCCGCCCGCCGAGCGCCTCGAAGCGCCGCTCGGCGGCGGCCAGCAGGGCGGCTCCGATGCCCTGCCGGCGGTGGTCCGGGTCGACGGCGAGGCGGTAGAGGTGGCAGCGCCAGCCGTCCCATCCGGCGATCACGGTGCCGACCACGGCGCCGTCGTGCTCGGCGACGATCAGCGCCTGCGGGTCCCGGCCGATCAGCCGGGCCAGGCCGTCCGGATCGTCCGTGATGCTGGTGCCCTCGGCCGCCCGGGCCCAGAACGCGAGCAGGGCGGGCACCTCGTCGACGGCGGCGGTGCGGAAGGTCGGTTCGATCATGCGAACTGTCTACCAGCGCCGTCCGTGGTGCGCGAAGGGTTTCACCCGCCGGAGGACGCGACCGGGGCCGTGAGCTGCCACACGGTGGTGGTCTTCAGCGCGGTGTCCTCCAGGTCGGCCACCACCGGTACCTGGTACTCGGTCAGGGCCGTGAAGCGCTCGCGCGGGAGGTACGCCCGCCCCGGGTCGCCGACGATCACGACCGCTCCCCTGGCCCGGGCCCGCTCCAGGAAGGGCAGGAACCGGGCGGCCATCCCCCGCTCGTAGAACACGTCCCCCGCGAGCACCACCTCGGCCGGGCCGCCGTCGCCGTCGAGCAGGTCCTCGACCGCCGCGTCCACCCGGACACCGTTGGCCTCGGCGTTGATCCCGATGGCCGCCACGGCGTAGGCGTCGATCTCGGCGGCCCGCACCGACGCCGCGCCGCGCATCGCGGCCGCGATGCCGACCAGCCCCGACCCGGCCGCGACGTCGAGCACCGTCCGCCCCGCCACCAGTTCGGGGTGGTCGAGCACGTACCGGGCGACGGCCACGCCGCCGGCCCAGGCGAACGCCCAGAACGGGGGCGGCAGGCCGATCTCGCCGCGTGCGGACTCCGTCGTCTCCCACAGCGCGATGGCGTCGTCGGCCATGTGGAGGGAGACCTCGGGGACGAACGGAACGAGGGCCAGGCCGGTCTCTCCCCGCACAAAGGCGCTGTCGGACATCGTGGTTGCGCCCGGATGGAGAGTACGGAGCTCGTTCGGCATGCCCGCAGCATAGAGCCCCGGGGAGCGGTCTCCGGACCGTCCGGCCACCACCTGTTGGACGTTTCGTCCGAACCGGACGTACAGTCCGATCATGACGGACGACGAAGCGGACGACGAAGCGGGCGACGACCCTCGCGTGCGGATGTGGGCGCCGGTGTGCCGGGCGGTGACCCTGCTGCTCGGGCCCTACGCCGAGGTGGTGCTGCACGACCCCGGCACCGACCGCGTGCTCGGCATCTGGAACCCGATGACCCGCCGTAGGCCGGGCGACCCCTCGCTGCTGGGCGAGCTGGCCGCGCTCGACCCGGCTGCCAGGGACGTGTACGGGCCCTACGAGAAGCTGCTCGCCGACGGCCGGCGGCTGTCCTCGGTCAGCGCCGTCCTGCGCGACGACGCGGGGCGGGCGTCGGCCGTGCTGTGCATCAACCTCGACCGCACACCGCTGGAGCAGGCCGCGGCCGTGCTCGCCGCCTTCGGCGCGCCCGCCGTACCGCGCCCGGAGCCGCTGTTCGAACAGGACTGGACCGAGCGCGTCCAGCAGATCGTCGGCAGCCACGTCCGCGAGAGCGGCCGGCCCGTCGAACGGCTCGGCCGCGAGGACCGCCTCACCGTCCTGGGCCGGCTGGACGAGGCCGGGGTGTTCGCGGTGCGCCGCGCCGTACCGGTCGTCGCGGACGCGCTCAAGGCCTCCCGCTCCACCGTCTACGCCCTGCTCGCCGAACACCGGGACCGGAGGACCGCCTGATGACCCGACTGCCCGACTTCCGCCTGGAGACCTACTTCTCCCGCTGGGAGTTCACCGCCCGCCACCACCTCACCGCGTCCGACGCCCAGACGATGCGGATGGACGAGCTGCTCGCCCTCGCCGACGAGCAGGACCGGCACGCCTTCGAGAACCTGTCGCTGGGTTACACCGAGACCTTCGGCGACCGGGGCCTGCGCGAGGCGATCGCCGCCGGCTACGAACAGGCCGGCCCCGACGACGTGATCTGCTTCGCCGGCGCCGAGGAGGCCCTCTACCTGGCGATGAACGTCCTGCTCGGCCCGGACGACCACGCCGTGGTGGTGACCCCGAACTACCAGGCGGCCGAGACCGTGCCGCTGGCCCTGTGCGAGGTCACCGGCGTCGCCCTGCGGCCCGGGCAGGACTGGGCCCTCGACCTGGACGAGGTGGCGGCGGCGATCCGCCCGGACACCCGGGTCGTCTCGGTCAACTTCCCCAACAACCCCACCGGGAAGGTCATCGGCGCCGCCGACTTCACCGCGCTGGCCCGGCTCTGCGACGAGCGCGGCATCCACCTGTTCAGCGACGAGGTCTACCGCGGCCTGGAGCGCGACCCGGCCCGTACGCTGCCGCAGGCCGCCGACCTGTCCGAGCGCGCGCTGTCCCTGAACGTGACGTCCAAGTCGCTCGGCCTGCCCGGCCTGCGGATCGGCTGGATCACCTGCCGCGACCGCGGGCTGCGCTCCCGGCTGGAGCGGGCCAAGCACTACACCACGATCTGCAACGCGGCCCCCAGCGAAGTCCTGGCCCGGATCGCCCTCAAGGCGCGCGACACCATCCTGACCCGCAACCGGGCCCTGATCAGCGCCAACCTGCCGGCCTTCGACGCGTTCTTCGCCGAGTTCGCCGACCACTTCGAGTGGCGGGCACCGGACGGCGGCTGCGTGGCCTACCCCCGCTACCTCGGGCCGGGCGGCGTGGAGGAGTTCTGCACCCGGCTGGTCGCCGAGGCCGGCGTCCTGCTGCTGCCCGCGAGCATCTACCGCTCCGAACTCACCGACACCCCCGCCGACCGGTTCCGGATCGGCATCGGCCGCCGGAACCCGCAGGACGGCCTGGAGGCATTCGCCGGCTGGATGCGCACCAACCGGTGAAGCCTCCCCCGCTCCGGGGGCGGGCGTCACGGGCACCGGCACCGGCGCCCTCGGCGGGGCACCCGCCGATCCGTACCATTTCGATACCGAAGCGGTTATGAGCTGCGGAAATGCTCGCCCGTCGACACGCTCACGGGTAGCATCCGGCTCATCGTCCTACGGCTTCCGACGTGCTTCGCACGGGTGCCGGAAGGACGCCCCGCGGGGCATCAACCGGCCACCGCGCACTCGGACTCGGCACCGCGCGCCAGTGTTGTCGCGCGATTGCGGAAGGGCAGCGTCTTGTCGGATCGGCTCACCGGAGGAGACTCCTCGCTGCTGCGGCGGATCAACGCGGCGGTCACGTTGCGCGCACTGCGATCCGGCCAGTCGGTGACCCTCACTCAGCTGGTCGGTGACACCGGGCTCTCCCGGCCCACCGTGGAGGGCGTGATCGAGGGTCTGGTCGAGTCGGGTCTGGTCGCCGAGGTGGAGCCCGTGCAGAGCACCGGGCAGCCCGGCGGCAGCCGCCAGCGCGGCCGCCCGGCCCGCTGGTTCCGCTTCCGGGCCGAGGCCGGACACATCCTCGGTATCGAGATCGGCGTCCACGACATCCGGGTCATCCTCGCCGACCTGACCGGCGAGGTGCTCGGCAGTCACTTCAAGCCCGTGGACGAGGCGCTGGACGCCGAGGAGCGGCTCACCGCCGTCCGGACCACCGTGGCCGAGGTGCTGCGCAAGGCCGGGATCTCGCGCGACAACCTGTGGGCGGTCGGCGTCGGCAGCCCCGGCATAGTCGACCGCGAGGGCACCGTCCGGCTCGGCACCGCGATGCCCGGCTGGACGGGCCTCGACCTCGGGGCCAGACTGAGACGCTCGTTCCGCTGCCCGGTACTGATCGAGAACGACGCCAACCTGGCCGCCATCGCCGAACACTGGCAGGGCTCCGCGGTCGGCATGGGCGACGTGGTGTTCGTGATGGCCGGGCTCAGCCCCGGCGCCGGCTCCCTGATCAACGGCAGGCTGCACCGCGGCTTCGGCGGCGCGGCCGGCGAGATCGGCGCCCTGCACCTGCTCGGCCGCGAGGCCACCCCCGAGCGGCTGCTCTCCACCTCCGGCAAACCCCTCGACCCGCTGGACGAGGCCGCGGTGGCCCGGGTGCTGCGGCTGGCCCGCGAGGGCGACGAGGTCGCCCAGGACGCGATGGACCGCTTCCTCGGCCGTCTCGTCCACGACGTGGCGGCCCTGGTCCTGGCGATAGACCCGCAGTTGGTGGTCGTCGGCGGCTGGGCGGCCGGCCTCGACGGCGTACTGGAGCCGCTGCGCAAGCAGCTCGCGCTCTTCACCCTGCGGGCGCCGGAGGTCGCGCTCGCCGCGCTCGGCTCCGAGGTGGTCGCGATGGGGGCGCTGCGGGTGGCCCTCGACCACGTCGAGGACCAGCTGTTCGCCGTCGACCCGCCGACCGTCCGGAGCTAGCCGGGGCGGCGCCGGCCGAGGGGTCGGCGCCGCAGGACAACGCAGAGCGGGGCC
>NZ_JBHUWW010000125.1:0-27416 GCF_042669755.1 Kitasatospora sp. NPDC057223
GCCACCTCCCGGCCGGGAGGTGGCGGGCCGCCGTCCTTCGCGTTCCGGTCCGGAGACCGGGCCCAGCCGCGCCGGGCTCAGATCAGGTTGAGCGCCGCGACGGCGTCGCGCTCCTCGACCAGCTCGCCGACCGAGGCGTCGATCCGGGCGCGGGAGAAGTCGGAGATCTCCAGGCCCTGGACGATCTCGAAGCGGCCGTCCTTGGTGGTGACCGGGAAGGACGAGATGATGCCGGCCGGGACGCCGTAGGAGCCGTCGGAGACGATGCCCATGGAGGTCCAGTCGCCCTCGGCGGTGCCGTTGACCCAGGTGTGCACGTGGTCGATGGCGGCGTTGGCGGCCGAGGCGGCCGAGGACGCGCCGCGGACCTCGATGATCGCGGCGCCGCGCTTGGCGACGGTCGGGATGAAGTCGTTCTCCAGCCAGGCCTGGTCGTTGACCAGCTCGGCGGCGTTCTTGCCGGCCACCTCGGCGTGGAAGATGTCCGGGTACTGGGTGGCCGAGTGGTTGCCCCAGATGGTGAGCTTCTTGACGTCGTTGACGGTGACGCCGGTCTTCTTGGCGAGCTGGGCGACCGCGCGGTTGTGGTCCAGGCGGGTCATCGCGGTGAAGCGCTCGGCCGGGACGTCGGGCGCGTTGCGCTGGGCGATCAGGGCGTTGGTGTTCGCCGGGTTGCCGACCACCAGGACCTTGATGTCGTCGGCCGCGTTGTCGTTGATGGCCTTGCCCTGCGGGCCGAAGATGCCGCCGTTGGCGGACAGCAGGTCGCCGCGCTCCATGCCGGCGGTGCGCGGACGGGCGCCGACCAGCAGGGCTACGTTGGCGCCGTCGAACGCGGTGGCCGCGTTGTCGGTGATGGTGATGTCACGCAGCAGCGGGAACGCGCAGTCGTCGAGCTCCATGGCGACGCCCTCGGCGGCCTTGAGGCCCTGCGGGATCTCCAGCAGGCGGAGGTTCACCGGGACGTCCGCACCGAGCAGGTGGCCCGAGGCGATCCGGAAGAGCAGGGCGTAGCCGATCTGGCCGGCTGCTCCGGTGATGGTGACGTTGACGGGGGTGCGAGTCATTTTCTACCTACTCCAGCGATCGCCAGTACCGCGCTCCACGGCTGCGACACAAGGCTGGCCGACGCACAGGAGCCGAGGACAGTCTCTCGACGTCGAGAGATCCGACTCAGGCTATCGCAAGGCGGCGCCGTCGCACGCGTACGGGCGTGGCTGGTGCGTCACACGGCCCCCGCCCGAAGGGTTCCGGGCGGGGGCCGTCGTCGGACCTGGCGTCAGTGCCCGGGCCGGCCGATCAGCTTGCCGATGTTGTCCAGCAGCGGCACTTCCAGCCACGGGTTCGGCTGCGCCACCAGGGTGAGCAGCACGATCCCGCCGCCGAGCACCAGCAGCACGATCACGTCCGTGAACCGGCTGCGGACGGCGAGCAGGCCGACCTCGGGGCGCACCAGCCGCAGCAGCGCGCCGAGCAGGATCCCGCCGCCGACCACCAGCAGCCCGTACTTGAAACCGTCCTGGAAGTTGGCGAAGACGGTGACCGCGAGGCCGGTGAGGACCACCGTGAGGACCAGCGTTATCGGCCACTGCCGCACCGGCAGGGTGTGCGGGCGGCCGAGTGCCGCACCCGAACCCTCCGGGGGCAGGGTGCCCGTGGTCCGCACCGGCCGGCGGCGGGTCCTGGCCGGTCGTCGTTCGCTCATGGCCGGTCGTCCCCCGGGGTCAGATGCCGGCGCGGCGCTCGGCCGCCTCGACGATGTTGTTGAGGAGCATGGCGCGGGTCATCGGGCCGACGCCGCCGGGGTTCGGCGAGATCCAGCCCGCCACCTCGGCGACGGCCGGCTCGACGTCGCCGACGATCTTGCCCTCGCCGTCCCGGCTGACGCCGACGTCCAGCACGGCCGCGCCGGGCTTGACGTCCGCGGCCTTGACGAGGTGGCCGACGCCCGCGGCCGCCACGATGATGTCGGCCTGGCGCAGGTGGGCGGAGAGGTCGCGGGTGCCGGTGTGGCAGAGCGTCACGGTCGCGTTCTCGCTCCGGCGGGTCAGCAGCAGGCCGATGGAGCGGCCCACGGTGACACCGCGGCCGATCACGACCACGTCGGCGCCGTCGATCTTCACGTCATGACGGCGCAGCAGTTCGACGATGCCGTACGGGGTGCAGGGCAGCGGGCCGTCGATGCCGAGGGCGAGGCGGCCGAGCGAGGTCGGGTGCAGGCCGTCGGCGTCCTTGTCCGGGTCCATCAGCTCCAGGACGGGGTTCTGGTCGAGGCCCTTGGGCAGCGGCAGCTGGACGATGTAGCCGGTGCAGGACGGGTCGGCGTTCAGCTCGCGGACGACGTCCTCCACCTCCTGCTGGGTGGCGGTCGCGGGCAGCTCGCGCTGGATCGAGGCGATGCCGACCTCGGCGCAGTCCTTGTGCTTGCCGTTGACGTACCAGCGGCTGCCCGGGTCGTCGCCGACCAGGACGGTACCGAGGCCGGGGACGATGCCCCGCTCCCGGAGAGCCGCCACGCGGACGGCGAGTTCGGACTTGATCGCGGCTGCGGTGGCCTTGCCATCGAGAATCTGGGCAGTCATGGCCCCATTGTCCTGGATCCGGCGCACTGCTCCGCACGGGTGCCCGGCCGGCGGCCCCGGCTGCCGTCCCGTCGGGGCGGCGGGGCCGGACCGATACGGAACGTGCGGTTCAAGTTGCAGTTCCGCCACGGTTGTGTCCGCCCGCCGAACGCGGGTGGACACGGTGGCGCCCACCGGTCGACGATGTGGCCAGCAATCTCCGCCGCCCGCACTCCGCCGCCGCCGATCCGGTGGCGGGCCGACGAAGGCGAAGCAGTGGGGACGTCCTCGGGGGAAGATCAGTGAGCAATCCGTACCAGACACCGCCGCCAGACCCGTACGGCGGCTACGGCCAGCAGCAGCCGCCACCGCAACAGCCGTACGGGGCACCGCAGTACCCGCACCCGCAGCAGCCGGGCTACGGCTACGGCTACCCGCAGCAGCAGGCCTACGTCCCGCAGGCCGCCGCCCAGCCGAACTCCTACGCCACGGCGTCGGTGGTGCTCGGTTTCATCGGTGTCCTCCTCTCCTGCTTCTACGGCGGCTTCATCGGGCTGATCGGCCTGGGCATCGGCATCGCCGGCCTCAACCGGTCGGCCACCACCGGCCTCGGCCGCAGCGCCTCGATCGGCGGGATCGCGCTCAACACGCTCGCCGTACTGATCTCGGTCGCGATGGTCGTGTACCTCCTGGTCAACCAGACCTGACCGTGGCCGCCCTCACCATCGCCGCACTGACGGCCCGTTGGCAGCACAGCGCCGACACCCTCAAGGGTGCGGCGCTGCGGGTGCTGGTGCGTGGCGCGGGCGCCGCCGCGGCCGCCGTCACCGTGGCAGCCCTGCACAGTGCGCACGATCCCGGTGTGCTCTGCCCACTGCGCCGGTTCACCGGCATCCCCTGCCCCGCCTGCGGGAGCACCAGCGTCTTCATCGAGGCGGGCCACGGGAACTGGGTGGCCGCGCTGGGGTCGAACCCGGTGACGGTCGTCGCGGCCGTCGGCCTGCTGTTCGCACCGCTCGGCGCCGGACGATGGTGGTGGCGGCTCTCCGACGGCCGCCGGAACGTCGTGATCGGTGCCGCTCTCACGACCGCCTGGGTGTGGCAGCTCCACCGTCTCGGCATTTCCCGGCCCTGAGTCCCCGACCGCGCGGTTCCCGACCGCCCGCAGCCATCGCGGCGTCAGACCGCTCCGCTATCGTCCTCCTCGGTCGGCAGCTCAACTGCCCGTCCGTCCCAGGACTTCCTGCTGTCCCGTCCCCGTCCCTTCCTGCCCGGAGGCAACCATGAGCTACCCGCCCGACCCGAACAACCCGTACGGCCAGCAGCCCCCGCCGCCCCCCGGCTACGGCTACCCCCAGCAGCCCCCGCAGCCCGGCTACGGCTACCCGCAGCAGCCGCCGGCCGGCTACGGCATCCCGCAGCAGGGCGGCTACCCCAATGCCGCGTACGTGCAGCCGTTCTACGCGGGCTGGGGCTCTCGCGTGGTCGCCCGGATCATCGACCAGGTCACGATCTTCCTGATTCCCAGCATCGTGCTCGGCATCGGCTACACCAAGACCCTCAGCGACACCCTGGACACCCTCCAGCAGAACGCTGACGGCACGTACACCACCGCCTCCACCGGCGGCGGCGGCGGGGCGGTCTTCTTCCTGATCGGCGGCCTGCTGCAGATCGCCGCCATAGCGTTCTTCACGTACCTCCAGGGCACCAAGGGTCAGAGCCTGGGCCAGCGCGCGGTCAACATCCGCCTGGCGAGCGAGGCGACCGGCCAGCCGATCGGCTGGGGCATGGCCTTCGTCCGCCAGCTCTGCCACTTCCTGGACGGCATCTGCTGCCTCGGCTACCTGTGGCCGCTGTGGGACGCGAAGAAGCAGACCTTCGCCGACAAGATCATGAGCACCGTCGTCGTCAAGTCCTCCTGACGCCGTACCGGTAGCGCCGATGGCCCGCACCCCCTCGGGGGTGCGGGCCATCGGCGTCAGCGGGTCGGCGTGTCAGTGGAAGAAGTGCCGGGTCCCGGTCAGGTACATCGTCACGCCGACCGCGGCGGCCGCGGCGACGACCTCCTCGTCGCGGATCGAACCGCCGGGCTGGACGACGGCCCTGACGCCGCCGTCGAGCAGGATCTGCAGACCGTCGGCGAACGGGAAGAACGCGTCCGACGCGGCGAAGGAGCCCTTCGCGCGCTCGCCCGCCCGCTCGACCGCGAGCTTGGCCGAGTCGACCCGGTTGACCTGGCCCATGCCGACGCCGACCGAGGCGCCGTCCTTGGCCAGCAGGATCGCGTTGGACTTGACGGCCCGGCAGGCGCGCCAGGCGAACGCCAGCTCGTCCAGCTCCTCGGCCGACAGGGCGTCACCGGTGGCCAGCGTCCAGGTGGACGGGTCGTCGCCCCCGGCGTGGATCCGGTCGGTCTCCTGCAGCAGGACGCCACCGGAGATCGGGCGGACCTCCCGGCGGCCGGCCGGGGCCTCGGGGGCGACCAGCACGCGGAGGTTCTTCTTGCGGGCCAGCACCTCGACCGCGCCGTCCTCGTACGCCGGGGCGACCAGCACCTCGGTGAAGATCGGGACGATCTGCTCGGCCAGCGCCACGGTGACCGGGCGGTTGACCGCGATCACGCCGCCGTAGGCGGAGACCGGGTCGCACTCGTGCGCCTTGCGGTGCGCCTCGGCGACGTCCGCGCCGGTGGCGATGCCGCACGGGTTGGCGTGCTTGATGATCGCGACGGCCGGCCCGGCGTGGTCGTAGGCGGCGCGGCGGGCGGCGTCGGTGTCCACGTAGTTGTTGTAGGACATCTCCTTGCCCTGCAGCTGCTCGGCGCCCGCGAGGCCGCCCGTGCCGTCGCTGTAGAGGGCCGCGGCCTGGTGCGGGTTCTCGCCGTAGCGGAGCACGCTCTGACGCTCGAAGGCCGAGCCGAGGAACGCCGGGAAGCCCGCGGCGGAGCCGCTGGTGTCCGCGTCCTCGGCCTCGGTGTAGCCGGACTCCTCGAACCAGGAGGCCACGGCCACGTCGTAGGCGGCGGTGTGCGCGAAGGCGGCGCCGGCCAGCCGCTTGCGGGTCAGCAGGTCGAAGCCGCCGGACTGCACGGCGGCGAGCACGTCGTCGTAGCGGGCCGGGTCGACGACGACGGCCACCGACGGGTGGTTCTTGGCCGCGGCGCGCACCATGCTCGGGCCGCCGATGTCGATCTGCTCGACGCACTCGTCGGGGGTGGCGCCCGAGGCGACGGTGGCCTTGAACGGGTACAGGTTCACCACGACCAGGTCGAAGGGCTCGATGCCCAGCCCGGCCAGCTGCTCGCGGTGCGACTCCAGGCGCAGGTCGGCGAGGACACCGGCGTGCACGCGGGGGTGCAGCGTCTTCACGCGCCCGTCGAGGCACTCGGGGAAGCCGGTGAGCTCGGAGACCTCGGTCACCGGGACACCGGCGGCGGCGATCCGGCCGGCCGTCGAGCCGGTCGAGACGAGCTCGACCCCGGCGGCGTGCAGGCCCTGTGCCAGCTCCTCCAGGCCGGTCTTGTCGTAGACGCTGACCAGGGCCCGACGGATCGGGCGGACGTTCTCTGAAACGGGGGGCGTGGTGCTGGCGGCGGCGCTCATGCCGGGATCCGTACCTTTCGGTCTTCAATGCGGTGGCCTTCGCGGGCCAGCCGGCCCACGACCTCGACGAGCAGGTGGCGCTCGACAGTCTTGATGCGCTCGTGCAGCGCGTCGCCGCCATCGGCGTGGTCGGCGTCGGAGATCTCCACGACGCCCTGCGCGATGATCGGCCCGGTGTCCACGCCGCCGTCCACCAGGTGGACGGTGCACCCGGTGACCTTCACCCCGTACGCGAGGGCGTCGGTGACGCCGTGGGCACCGGGGAAGGCGGGCAGCAGGGCGGGGTGGGTGTTGACGATCCGGCCGGCGAAGGCGGCGATGAACTCCGGACCGAGGATCTTCATGAACCCGGCGGTGACCACCAGGTCCGGTTCGTGGGCCGCCACGGCGGCGGTGAGGGCGGTGTCCCAGGCCGCACGGGCGGGGAAGTCCTTGACCCGGTGGACGAAGACGGGCAGGCCGGCGCGCTCGGCGCGCTCCAGGCCCGCGATGCCGTCGCGGTCGGCACCGACCGCGAGGATCACGGCGCCGTACGCCGGGTCGGCGGCCGCGTCGATCAGGGCCTGCAGGTTGGTGCCGGAACCGGAGACCAGGACCACCAGGCGGGCGGGGCCGGTCGTGCGGGGCGGGAACACTTGGGCGGAGGCCACTGCGCGATTCTCCGTAGCTTCGGTGCGCCGCCCGCTGGTACGTCCACCGGTGGTGGGGCCACTACGAACGGCAGGTCGAGCGGACCGGATCCGGCGGGATTCCCGCTGCGCTGCGGGCCCCGGGAACCGATGGGGATTGCTGACCGTCACCACGATAACGGCTGGCCCGGCGGGCCCCGAACCGGCCCGACGGCGCTACGCGCGTAGTTGAGACACGGATCTCGCCGCGGATCCCACGGCAGGCCGCCGCAGGCCTCCAGGACGCCTGCGGGATCATTGGAAGCGGGCAGGACGGCTCCACCGACCGAGAAGGATTGGCTGACACCATGAGCAGCGGCGACAACACCGGCGAGCGCAACCCCTTCGCGCCGCCGCCGGCGGATGCCCCGGACCGGCCGTGGCAGCCGCGCACCCCCCAGCCCCCGGCCGGTGAGCAGCCGGACGGCACCGACGGCACCGAGCGGCCCGAGGGCGACGACCGGCCGCCCACGCCGCCGGGCCACCCCTGGAGCCCCGGCTACCAGGGCGAGTGGCACCCGCAGCCGGCGCAGCAGCAGAAGTTCGACCCGACCGACCCGGCGCAGCGCCGCGCCCGCAACGCGCTGGTCGCCGGCATGGCCGCGCTGGTCTGCGCCCTGGGGATCAGCCAGTACGTCGCCCTGTTCCTCGGCGGCGTCGCCATCTACTGGGCCGTCTCCGCCCTGCGCACCACCCCGAAGCCGCCCGCCCGCGACATCGACACCCCCGCGCCGCCCGCCACCCGCCTGGCGGGCCAGTCCGCCAACCCGCAGGCCCCGGCGGCCGTCGGCGGCCTGTTCACCGGCGCCGTCGCCGTCCTCGTGGTGTCCGCCGCGCTCGCGCTCAGCCTCTACTACCAGGACTACAACACCTGCGTACGGGACGCCCTCACCACGACCGCCGAGCAGAGCTGCGACAACCTCGCCCCGACCTGGTACGCCAACATCGTCAACCCGAGCAGGTGAGCCGGCGGGCCCCCGGGCCCGGCTACTCCCGCCACCACTGCGGCCCGGCCCGGCCCGCCGCCACCACCAGCCCGTACGCCAGCACCCGCGTCCGCACGAGCACGCCCCGGCCAGCGGTGCGGGCGGCGGCCCACCGCCCGTCGGCCCACGGGGCCACCCCGTGCGGCTCCTCCGCGCGCAGCAGCCGCCGGCGCACCAGCAGCGCGCCCGGCACCCCGACGACCGCGAACCACCCCGCCGCGGCGGCCCCGGCCTGCCAGGGGACGGGCCCCAGCTGCGCCATCCGGCCCGCACCCAGCGCGCCGCCGGACAGCGCACCGCACCCGGCGGCCACGCCCCCGAGCAGCAGCGCGGCGACCAGCACCACGGCCGCCGTCGCCCCCGGGTGCCAGGCGGCCCCGGGCCCGCCACCGGGCCCCACCGGGCCCTGCCCCGCGGGGCTCCGGCCCGCCGCCGCCCGGCCCAGCAGCGCCGCCGGCACCGCCATCGCGAGCGGCGGCAGCAGGCAGGCGAGCAGCCGCCAGCCACCATCCCCGGGCTCCGGCAGCAGCGCGAACAGCGGGACGGCGGGCAGCGACCCGAGTACCGCCCCGGACGGCGCCACCACCGCCCCCGTCCCGACCGTGAACCCCGGGCCGAGGGCGTAGGCCGCCCCCCACACCACCGCGTTCGGCAGCAGCACCGCGCAGAGCAGCAGCAGCCCGAGCACGCCCGCCGCACCACCGCCCGCCCCGGGCCGGGGCCGCCCGCCCACGGCCGCGTCCAGGAGGGCCGCCGTCGCCACCAGCAGCGCGCCGCCCGCCAGCAGCCCGAACGCCCCGGCCAGCACCGCCCGCCGGACGGCGCCCGCCGGCGCCACCAGCCCGGCCGGGGGCCAGGCCCAGGCCGGGAGCCGCCCTGCCACGGCCCAGCGGGGCACGATCCGCTCCGGCTGCTCCGGCCGTACCGACCGGGCCCCGGCACCGAGGGCGACCGTCACCAGCAGGGCCACCGCGAGCACGTCCGGCAGGGCGCGGGAGCGGAACGCGGCCCCGGCGGCGCCCGGGCCGGGGGCCGCGCCCGCGCAGAGCAGGGCGATCACGGCGGCCACCAGCAGGTAGCCGGCGCCCGTGGCGGCCGGCGCGCCCCAGCCGGGGCCGCGCGCGGCCCCGCGCGGTTCGGCGGCCCGGCGCCCCGCCCGGTACAGCTGGCCGGCGGTCAGGACGGTCAGGAGCAGCGGGGTGACGGTGACCGGCAGGCCGGGGCCGCCTCTGGTCAGCGGGGCGCCGTGGCCGAGCAGCCAGACGGTGCCGGCCAGCCGGGCGGCTCCGGTCGCGGTGTCGTCGGCGTACGGGGTCACCACCCAGAGGGCGAGGACCGGGACCGCGACCGCCGCGAGCCCCAGGAGCGCCGTCCGCACCCCGGCGAACAGGTCGGTGAGGGCGGACCGGGAGCTCAGCTCGCCTGACAGATCCAGGATCGGACGGCCCATCAGCTGCGTCATGCGCCTCATGGTGCCAAGGCGACTCGCCATGCGACGTGAAGAGGCAAACCGTCGCCGTGTCCCAGATTATTGGCTTATGCGCATTTTCAGACCTCGCCAGCCGGCTCCCGGACAGCTCCCCGCGGTCGTCGCCGCCCCGGCCCGGAGGGTCTGATGACCACACCGCCAACGGCCGAACACCCGCCGGACGACGTGGCCCGGGCCGACCGGCCGAAGAGCGGCCGGGCCCGCACCCCGGCGGACGACGCCCGCCTGCTCACCCTGCTGACTCCCCGTGAGGCGCAGGTGCTGGCCCGGCTGGCCGCGGGCGACGACGTCACACGAATGGCGGCGGCCCTCGGCATCGCCCCGGCGACGGCCCGCAAGCACCTGAACCGGACGATGCGCAAGCTCGGCGTCCGCACCGCCGAGGAGGCCGGCGCCGCCGCGCGCACCCTGCTCGGCGCCCCGCCGTCCAAGGCCCCGGCCCGCCGCCCCGGCACCGCGCAGGGCGCGGCTCCGGCGGCCCCTCCCGCCGCCGCCCCTCCCGCCGGCGGAGCACCGGCCGGCGGAGCACCGGCCGCCGAGGCGCCCGCACCCGAAGCACCCGCGCCCGGACCGCCGGCCGCCGAGGCGCCGCCGCCCGGCGCGCCCGCCGTGGTGGCCCGCACCTTCGAAGCGCTGTACGAGTCGGGGTACGTCCGCCTCGTCCAGCAGGTGTTCCTGCTCACCGCCTCCCGCCACCGCACCCTGCGCTGCGTGGACCAGGCGTTCGGCGCCGCCCAGCGGAACTGGCCGGAGGTCTCCGCCCGGCCGGATCCGGAGGCCTGGGTGCGCGCCCGGGCGGCCGAGGCCGCGCTCTCCCCCTGGCACCCGTCCGGCCGCCGCCGGCCGGCCGCCCGGCGGCTCGCGCTGCGCAGCCGGACGGCGGTGCGGCCGGCCGACGAGGCGCAGGCCGTCCTGCCGGACCACGACCGGCTGACGCCGCAGGACCGGGCGCTGCTGCGGGCCCTGGGGCGGCTGTCCCGCCCGCGGCGGCTGGCGCTGGTGCTGCACGACGGGATCGGGTTGCCGGCCGCCGAGGTGGCCGTCGAGGTGGAGTCGAGCCTCGCGGCGGCCGAGGACCGGGTCCGGGCCGCCCGCGCCGCGCTCGCGGCCGCGCTGCCCGAGCTGGCCGGCCCGGATCCGGCCGCGCCCGGCTTCGGCGACCGGCTCAGCGAGCTGCTGTACCGGGCCGGGGTCCACGGCTGCCCCGAGCCGCAGCGGCCGCCGGTGCCCGTCCTGAGCGCCCGGCACCGGCTCCGCACGGCCACCCGGACGGGCGGCGCCGCGGCGGTCGTCCTGACGATGGGGGCCGCGATGACGGCCACGCTGTTCGGCGGCGGACCGGGCGCGCTGTTCCGCCCGGGGCCCGAGGCGGTGCACCCGGTCTGCACGAACGCCCAGAGCGGCAGCGCCGGCCCGGCCGTACCGGGCGGCGTGCCGCCCGGCCTGCGGACGGTCTGGTGCAGCTCGGCGCCGGGCCGGGCCGCCGTGCTGGGGCCGCCGCCGCAGCCGGCCCGGGCGTTCCGGCTGCCGGCCCGGCCGGACGCCCGGCTGTCGGTCGACGCGGCGGGCCCGCCCGTCCCCGCCGGGGCGGCCGCCCGCGCCTGCACGGCGTGGACCCCGCACCCGTGCGCCGCCCGGCCGCAGGCACCGCCGCCGCAGCCGCTGTTCGGGATGCACTGACGCCCTCGGACGGCGCCGCCCCGGGAACGCGAAGGGGCGCCCCGCCCGGACCAAGAGGTCCGGGAGCGGGGCGCCCCTTCGGGCGGACAGCGTCAGCCGATGAGCTCGCGCGCCAGGCGGGCGGTCTCGGACGGCGTCTTGCCGACCTTGACACCGGCGGCCTCAAGGGCCTCCTTCTTCGCCTGTGCGGTGCCCGAGGAGCCGGAGACGATGGCGCCGGCGTGGCCCATGGTCTTGCCCTCGGGGGCGGTGAAGCCCGCGACGTAGCCGACGACCGGCTTGGTGACGTGCTCGGCGATGTAGGCCGCCGCACGCTCCTCGGCGTCGCCGCCGATCTCGCCGATCATCACGATGATCTTGGTCTCGGGGTCCGCCTCGAACGCCGCGAGGGCGTCGATGTGGGTGGTGCCGATGACCGGGTCGCCGCCGATGCCCACGGCCGACGAGAAGCCGAGGTCACGCAGCTCGTACATGAGCTGGTAGGTCAGCGTGCCGGACTTCGACACCAGGCCGATCGGGCCCGTGGTGGTGATGTCCGCGGGGATGATGCCGGCGTTGGACTGACCGGGGCTGATCAGGCCCGGGCAGTTCGGGCCGATGATCCGGGTCTTGTTGCCCTTCGAGCCGGCGTACGCCCAGAAGGCGGCCGAGTCGTGGACCGGGACACCCTCGGTGATGACGACCGCGAGGTCGATCTCGGCGTCGATCGCCTCGACGACGGCGTCCTTGGTGAACTTCGGCGGCACGAAGATGACCGTGACGTCGGCGCCGGTCTTCTCGATGGCCTCGGCCACGGAGCCGAAGACGGGCACGTCGGTGCCGTCGACGTCAACGGTGGTGCCGGCCTTGCGCGGGTTCACGCCGCCGACGATCTGGGTGCCCGAGGCGAGCATCCGGCGGGTGTGCTTCATACCCTCGGAGCCGGTCATGCCCTGGACGATGACCTTGCTGTCCTTGGTAAGGAAGATAGCCATGATTCAGTCCTCTCCCTTACTTGTTGGCCAGCTCGGCGGCGCGGTCGGCCGCACCGTCCATGGTGTCCACGCGCTGCACCAGCGGGTGGTTGGCGTCGTCCAGGATCTTGCGACCCAGCTCCGCGTTGTTGCCGTCGAGGCGCACGACGAGCGGCTTGGTGACGGCCTCACCCTTGCTCGCGAGCAGTTCGAGCGCCTGCACGATGCCGTTGGCGACCGCGTCACAGGCGGTGATGCCGCCGAAGACGTTGACGAAGACCGACTTGACGTCGGGGTCGCCCAGGATGATCTCCAGGCCGTTCGCCATCACCTCGGCGGACGCGCCGCCACCGATGTCGAGGAAGTTGGCCGGCTTGACGCCGCCGTGCTTCTCACCGGCGTAGGCGACCACGTCGAGGGTGCTCATGACGAGACCCGCGCCGTTGCCGATGATGCCGACCTCACCGTCGAGCTTGACGTAGTTCAGGCCCTTGGCCTTCGCCGCCGCCTCGAGGGGGTTGGCCGCGGCCTTGTCCTCGAGCTCCTCGTGGTGGGGCTGGCGGAACTCGGCGTTCTCGTCCAGCGAGACCTTGCCGTCGAGCGCGATGATCTTGCCGTCGCCGGACTTGATCAGCGGGTTCACCTCGACGAGGAGCGCGTCCTCGGCGATGAACACCTTCCACAGCTTCTGCAGGACGTCGGCCACCTGGTCGGCGATCTCGGCCGGGAACTTCGCGGCCGCGACGATCTCGGCGGCCTTCTCCGGGGTGCAGCCCTCGTTGGCGTCGACCGGGATCTTGGCCAGTGCGTCCGGGTTCTCCTCGGCGACGACCTCGATCTCCACGCCGCCCTCGACGCTGGCCATGGCCAGGAAGGTGCGGTTGGTGCGGTCCAGCAGGAACGAGACGTAGTACTCGTCCTTGATGTCCGCGGTCTGGGCCAGCATCACCTTGTGAACGGTGTGGCCCTTGATGTCCATGCCGAGGATCGCGTCGGCCTTGGCAACGGCGTCGGCCGGGTCGGCGGCGAGCTTCACGCCGCCGGCCTTGCCACGCCCACCGACCTTCACCTGGGCCTTGACGACTGCGCGTCCGCCGAAGCGCTCGGCGATGGCACGAGCGGCTTCGGGGGTCTCGATGACATCCCCGTCAAGCACGGGCACACCGTGCTTGGCGAAGATGTCCCTCGCCTGGTACTCGAACAGGTCCACGTGTGTTCGTCCTTGTTCGTGGTCGCGGATTGTGTCTCTACGAGCGTGCCACGGCAGGATCTTCGCTGCGGGTCGTCGAGGCGGTGCGGGTACGCAGAGATACGGCCTTGCGGCCCACACAGCCACGGGCGCACACGTCAATCAACACGCGCGTCACGTCCGTCTGGCAGGTTATCCCCGTACGACGGGCGTGTTTCGCCCGGGACCGGCCCGGCTTTGGTGAGAACCGTCACAACGGCCGTACGAAGGCCTGCCGGACATCCTGCTCACCAGGCCGGGGCACCCTGTGTGAGGCTCCGCCCGGTTCACCCGAGCGGGTGAACTTCCCGGTCGGGGACGGGCAGCGGGCGCTTCTCGATCGCGGCCGCCATGATCTCCGGGAAGGCGTCCGGGGTGCAGGCGAAGGCGGGCGCGCCGAGGGCCGCCAGCGCGGCGGCGTGCGCGTGGTCGTACGCCGGGGCGCCCTCGTCCGAGAGCGCGAGCAGCGCGATGAACTGGACGCCCGCCGCCTTCATCGCCGCCACCCGCTTGAGCATCTCGTTGCGGATGCCGCCCTCGTAGAGGTCGCTGATCAGCACCACGACCGTCTCCGCCGGACGGGTGATCCTGGACTGGCAGTACGCCAGCGCCCGGTTGATGTCGGTGCCGCCGCCGAGCTGCGTCGCGAACAGCACGTCCACCGGGTCGCTCAGCTGCTCGGTGAGGTCCACCACCGAGGTGTCGAAGACGACCAGCCGGGTGTCCAGGCTCTTCATCGAGGCCAGCACCGCGCCGAAGACCGCCGAGTGGACGACGGACGGCGCCATCGACCCCGACTGGTCGATGCAGAGGATCACGTCCTTCTTCACCGCCCGCTGGGCCCGGGCGTAGCCGATCAGCCGCTCGGGGACGACCGTGCCGCGCCCGCCGGGGCCGGCCTCCGGCAGGTAGTTCTTGAGGTTGGCCCGGATGGTGCGGTCCCAGTCGATGTCCCGGTGGCGGGGCCGGTTGACCTTCGCGCTGCGGTCGAGCGCGCCGCCGAGCACCGCCCGGGTGCGGTCGGCGAGCCGCCGCTCCAGATCGGCGACCACGGCGGCGACCACGGCCCGGGCGCTCTCCCGGGTGGTCTCGGGCAGCGCGTGCTTCAGCGACAGCAGCGTGGCGACCAGGTGCACGTCCGGCTCGACGGCGGCCAGCATCTCGGGCTCCAGCAGCAGGCGCTCCAGCCCGAGGCGGGAGATCGCGTCCAGCTGCATCAGCTGGACGACCGAGCTGGGGAAGTACTCGCGGATGTCGCCCAGCCAGCGGGCCACCTGCGGCGCCGAACCGCCCAGCCCGGCGCTGCGGGCGCCCGGCTTCGCGCCCTCGCCGCCCTCCCCCCGGTAGAGGGCGGCGAGGGCGCCGTCCATCGCCGCGTCCCGGCCGGTCAGCCGGCAGCCCGTGCCGTCGGCCTCACCGCCGAGGACGAGGCGCCAGCGGCGCAGCCGCTCGGTGTCGGCGTCGGTGCTGCTCTCGGCGAGCTCGGGGGTGGCGGGCATCGGGCGCTCCTTCGGTGGCGTCGGGTGACGTCGTCGGGCTGCAGGGGCTTCTCGGGGGCTTCGGGCGGGTCAGGCGCTGCGGCGGTCGGCCTGGCGCGGGATCCGCCGCAGCGGGCCGCCCTGGTGCCCGGCGCAGTCGGGCGGCCCGCTGGCGGGCAGGCCCAGCAGGAGGCTCACGGTGGCGAGTGCCGCGTCCGCGCGCTCCTCGTCGAGTTCGGCGGCCGGGCCGGCCGCCACCGGGGCCGGGGCGCCGAGCGGGCCGGCCGCGACGCGCTCGCCGACCGTCCGCCGGACGCCCGCCTCCAGCCCCGAGAACGTCCGCCGCAGCAGCGGCAGCACGTCGGTGAAGACCTCGCCGGGGACTCCCGCCAGCCACTCGTCGAGCAGGCCGAGCAGCCGGGCGTCGTGCAGCAGCAGGGCGCCGCCGCCGGAGAGGAAGCCCTCCACCCAGCCCGCCGCGTCCGCCGGGGCGCTGGCCGCCGACAGGACGAGGCCCATCCGCCGCCCCGCCTCGGCGGAGTCCAGCCGCCCGTCGTCCAGCAGCAGCCGGACGGCCCGGCCGCGCAGCAGCCCGGGGACGCCGGTGGCCGGGCCGCCGGCCGGTTCGCGGCGGGCGAGCGAGGCCAGCGCGGCGGCCCAGCGGGCGGCGAGCGTGTCGTCGGCCCCGGCGTCGGCGGCGCTCCCGGGCCGGTCGCCGTCCAGCAGGCCGACCGCGGCGTGCACCTCGTCGACGCGGCGGCGCATCGCGGCGGCGCCCTCGGTGTCCAGCCCGGTGCAGGCGGGCGGCAGGCCGACGCAGATCCGCTCGGCCAGGCCGCGCGCCACCTGCTCCAGCGCGGCGCTGTCCGTCCCCCGGACGTCCCCGTAGCGCAGGGCGCGGACCAACGCGGGCAGCGCGGTGGCGAGTTGGGCGACGTCGGCGTCCAGGGCCGCCCGGTCGGCGAGCACCCGCATCACGGCGGGCAGCGCCGTGGCGAGACCGGCGAGCAGGCACTGCTCGACCAGGCCGGTGAGCTCGCCCAGCTCCCCGGCCCGGGCGGCCCGCTCGACGGCCCGGCCGGTGGCCGCGTCCTCGACCGTGGTGCCCCACTGCGCGGCCTCCACGATCCGGACGGCGAACTCCGGCTCCCACTGCAGCCGCCAGCTCTCCCGGAAGGTCCCGGTGGAGTTCACCGCGGAGCGGCTCGGGGTGCCCCAGCCGATGCCGAGCAGCCGCAGCCGGTGCAGCAGCCGGGAGCGGGCCGCGTCGTTCTCCTTCCGCAGGTCGAGGTCGAGGTCCCTGGCCTGCGGCTCCGGCCTGAGACGCAGCGAGCGCTGGAGCCGGGCCAGATCCCGCTGGAGCGGCACGGCCGGGGCCGTGTCGGGCACCTCGCCCAGTGCGTCGCCGATCACCAGCCGGTCGTGCACCAGGGCGAGCGCGACGTCCGACCCGTCGCACATCACCGAGCGCACCGCGTCCAGTGTCTCGGTCAGCCCGGCGAGCGGGCGCCCGCGCATCACGGCGAGCGTGCCGGCCAGCCGGACGGCCTCGATGACGTGGGCGGACGAGACCGGGTGGTCCTCCTCACGGAGCAGTGCGGCGGCCCTGGTCATCCAGCGGGCCAGCGGGTCGCCCTCGGTGCTGAAGAGGTGGTGGTACCAGCCGGGCGAGGCGATGCCGGCGCCGTAGCCGGTGTGCTGGGAGAGCCTGCGGTGCGTCCAGGGCACCCAGGTGATCTCGGTGCGGACCTTCTTCGGCAGCGTGGCGAGCAGCGCCCGGTCGTGCGCGACGGTCGGCATGACCGCCAGCGCCGGGACGTGCCAGGCGCCGCAGACCACCGCGATCCGCCGGTGGCCGGCCTGCCGTGCGGCCCGGACCTGCCGGCGCATGTACGCCTCGCGCAGCTCGTCCCGGCGGCCGACGGCGGCGCCGCCCTCGCGCAGCGCCGTCATCGCCTCGGCGACGGCCGCGAACGGCGCGAGCGCGTCCGCGCCGGGTGCGCGGTGCTCGACGACGTCCTCCCACCAGCGCTCGGCGTCGTCGTGGCCGGCGGCCTCGGCCAGTGCGCCGATCGGGTCGGACAGCCCGGCCGCCCCGTCGTCGGCGTCCGGGCCGCCGACCGGCTCCGCCCCGAGGCTGTACGCGGCGGGGAGGTCGATGAAGCGGACCGGCACGCCGGCCTCCGCCGCGTGGCGCAGCGCGACCCACTCCGGGGAGAACGCGGCGAAGGGCCAGAACGCCGCCCGGGCCGGGTCGTCCACCGCGTGGGCGAGCAGGGCGACCGGCGGGACCATGTCCTGGTCGGCGGCCAGCCCGGTGAGCCCGTCGGCCTCCGGCGGGCCCTCGATCAGCACCACGTCGGGCCGCAGCTGCTCCAGTGCGGCGCCCACCGCGCGGGCCGAGCCCGGGCCGTGGTGGCGTACGCCGAGCAGCGTCACCTCTGCGGGCGGTGTCACCTCTGCGCTCATCGCGCCCTCCTCTCCTCGAAGACCGTCGGCGGGTTCAGCGGGTGTGCTCGCGGGCGGCGCGGTAGAAGTCCTTCCAGCCGTCGCGCTCGCGGACGACGCCCTCGACGTACTCGCGCCAGACCACCTGGTCGGCGACCGGGTCGCGGAGCACGGCGCCGAGGATGCCGGTGGTCACGTCGCCGGCCCGCAGCACGCCGTCGCCGAAGTGCGCGGCCAGCGCGAGCCCGTTGGTGACCACCGAGATCGCCTCGGCCGTCGAGAGGGTGCTGCTCGGGGTCTTCACTTTCGTCCGGCCGTCGGTGGTGATGCCGTCGCGCAGTTCGCGGAAGACGGTGACGACCCGGCGGATCTCCTGCGCGCCGCCGGGCAGGTCGGGCAGGTCGAGCGAGCGGCCGAGCTGGCCGACCCGCCGGGTGACGATGTCGACCTCCTCGTCCAGCGTGGCGGGCAGCGGCAGCACGACGGTGTTGAAGCGCCGGCGCAGGGCGCTGGACAGCTCGTTCACGCCGCGGTCGCGGTCGTTGGCGGTGGCGATCAGGTTGAAGCCGCGCACCGCCTGGGTCTCGCCGCCCAGCTCCGGCACCGGCAGGGTCTTCTCGGAGAGGATGGTGATCAGGGCGTCCTGGACGTCGGCCGGGATCCGGGTCAGCTCCTCGACCCGGGCGATCTTGCCGTCCGCCATCGCCCGCATCACCGGCGAGGGCACCAGCGCGTCGCGGCTGGGGCCGTGGGCGAGCAGCTGGGCGTAGTTCCAGCCGTACCGGACGGCCTCCTCGGGCGTACCGGCGGTGCCCTGGACGAGCAGGGTGGAGTCCCCGCTGATCGCGGCGGCCAGGTGCTCGGACACCCAGGTCTTGGCCGTCCCCGGCACGCCGAGCAGCAGCAGTGCGCGGTCGGTGGCGAGCGTGGTGACGGCGACCTCGACGATCCGGCGCGGGCCGATGTACTTGGGCGTGATGACGGTGCCGTCGGGCAGCTCGCCGCCGAGCAGGTAGGTGGCCACGGCCCAGGGCGAGAGCCGCCAGCGCTCGGGGCGGGGGCGGTCGTCCTGCGCGGCGAGCGCGGCCAGCTCCCCGGCGAACGCGTCCTCGGCGTGCTCGCGCAGGACCTCGGCGGTGGCCGCCGCGGCAGTCGTATCGGTCGTCGCGGTCGTCGCGGTCGTCATGAGGGCTCCTTCTGGTCGGCCGCCGGACACACCTGTGGCAGGGGTCGCGGGCGGTGGGGTGATCGATGGGAGCATCGGCGCAGATGTCGTCCGGCCGGCCGGGGAGGGCCCCGTTCCGGCCTGCTCGAACAACCATGCACCCCGCCACTGACAACCACCGGCGGCCGCCTGACCGGTGGTCAGCCGGCCGGGCCGGGTTGTCAGTGGCGGCCCCTAGCGTCGTGGGCATGGAGGAACGCTGGAGCACCGAACACGTCCTGTCCCTGGCGCCTGACGCCCCGTCGCGCAAGGCCGCCGGCAAGCTGTCCGCACCCGCACCGTGGTCCGGGACGGGCACCGGCGGGGGCGCGCTGTGGGGCGAGTGCCGGGGCAGCGGCAGCACGCCGTACCGGACGGTCGTCGAACTGGCGACGCCCGCCTACAGGTGCAGTTGCCCGAGCCGCAAGTTCCCGTGCAAGCACGCCCTCGGGCTGCTGCTGCTCTGGAGCGGCAGCCCCGAGGCGGTGCCGGCCGCCGCCGAGCCCGCCGACTGGGCCGCCGACTGGCTGACCGAGCGCCAGGAGCGCACCGAGCAGGCCGCCGGGCGGCGCACCGCGAAGGCCGAGGCGGCCGCGGCCGACCCGGCGGCCGCCCGCCGCCGGGCCGAGAAGCGCTCCGCCCGGGTCGCCGCGGGCGCGCAGGAGCTCCGGTTGCGGCTCGCCGACCGGATCCGGCACGGCCTCGCCGACGCGAGCACCGCGCCGGACGCCTGGGAGGAGGTCGCCGCCCGGATGATCGACGCCCAGGCCCCCGGGCTGGCCACCCGCGTCCGCGAGCTGAGCCACACGCCGCAACCCGAACTGCTGGAGGAGTACGCCATGCTGCACCTGCTCGCCACCGCGTACGGCCGGGTCGACGACCTGCCCGGAGCACTCGGCGCGACCGTCCGGGCCCGGGTCGGCTTCACCACCGACACCGCCGAGCTGCTGACCGGCCCGACCGTCCGCGACCGCTGGCAGGTCCTCGGCGCCCGGGACACCTCGGACGAGCGCCTGACCACCCGCCGGCTCTGGCTGCGCGGCGCCAAGACCGGGCGCGCCGCCCTGCTGCTCGCCTTCGGCCGCCCGGGCCAGGCTCCCGACCTCGCCCTGCCCACCGGCCACCTGCTGGAGGCCGAGCTGGCCTTCCACCCGGGCGCCCGCCCGCTGCGCGCCGTCCTCGGCACCCGCTACGGCGCGCCCGAGCCGTCCGGTACCGGTGCGGCGCCCGCCGGGTTCGGCCCCGCCGAGGCGATGGCCGGGTACGGCGAGGCCGTCGCGGACGACCCGTGGCTGGAGGCCTGGCCCACCGTGCTGAGCGGCGTCGTCCCCGTCCACGACGTCGACGGCTGGCACCTCACCGACGGCCGGCACACCCTGCCCGTGCACCGCGCCGGAGCCACCGACCCGGCCCTCTGGCGGCTCGCCGCCGTGTCCGGCGGCCGGCCGGTCACGCTCTTCGGCGAGTGCGGCCACCGCGGTTTCACGCCCATCACCGTCTGGGACGAACAGGGCCGGCCGACCGGCCTCACCTCCGCCTAGGCCCCACCGGCAACAGCTCGGGACCCAGCCACCGACCACACCCCGCAGGAGCCCTCCCGTGACGGCCACCCGAACCAGACCCACGCCCCCCGCCGACCCGTGGGAGGAGCTGCAGACGGCCGCCCTGCTGGGCACCGACCGCCGCCCCCTCCCCGCGCCCGCGGGCTCGCCCGCGCAGGTCGCCGCCGCCGCGGCGGTCGACCGCACCGACCCGGCCACCGCCCTGCTGGAGCTGGCCGCCCTCGCGGCCGTCCGCCGCCGGGCCGGGGCGCTGCCAGTCGAACGGCCGGCCGGCGCCGGGCCGGCCGACGGGGCCGCCCCGCCGGACACCCGGCCCGAGCTGCCCGCCGCCGCCGCCCGGCGGCTGGCGATCCTGCTGGCCGGCCGTACCGGCGGCGCCGGCGGCACGCTCGCCAACCTGACCGAGCTGCTCCCGCAGTGGCTCGCCACCGCCGTGGCCCACGGCTACCGGCCGCCCGCCGCGCTCGTGCCCGCCCTGCTGGACGGCGCGCGGGCCCGCAGCGAGCTGCGCGGCGACGTGGTCGCGCTGACCGGCCCGCTCGGGCGGTGGCTGGCGGAGCGGAACAAGGACTGGCGCTTCGTCCTGCGCACCACGACCGCCGCCGGTACGGGTACGGCCGGCGCCGTGGCGGACCCGGCGGGCGGACCCGGCGACCGGCTCTGGCACGAGGGGCTGTTCGCCGAGCGCGTCACCCACCTGACCGCGCTGCGCCGCAGCGATCCGGCGGCCGGGCTCGAACTGCTCCGCAGCACCTGGCCGACCGAGCGCGCCGAGGACCGCCTGCTCTTCCTGGACGCCCTCCAGGACGGCCTGTGCGCCGAGGACGAGCCGTTCCTGGAGGCCGCCCTCGGGGACCGCAGCAAGAACGTCCGGGCGACGGCCGCCGAACTGCTCTCCACCCTGCCCGGCTCCGCCCTCGGGGACCGGATGGCGGAGCGGGCCCGCGCCGCCGTCCGGCTCCGCGAGGACGGCCGCGGGCTGTTGGTCTCACCGCCCACCGAGTGCGACGCCGCGATGCAGCGCGACGGCATAGCGCCCGCCTCGCCGACCGGGCGCGGCGAGCGGGCCTGGTGGTTCGGCGAACTGATCGCGGCCGCACCGCTGCGGACCTGGACGGACCTCGGCGGGCTGTCCCCCCGCGAACTGCTCGCCCTCCCGGTGGCCGACGCGGAGGCGGGGGCCGGTGACAGCAGCTGGACCGACGACCTGCGCGAGGCCTGGGCCCGGGCCGCCGTGCGGCAGCACGACGCCGACTGGGCGCGGGCACTGCTCGGGCCGGCGCCCCGGCCGGGCCGGGGCGGGCGGAGCGCCCGGACGGCCGGGGCGCCGGCCAAGCTGCTCTCGGTGCTGCCCGCACCCGAGCGGGCCCTCTGGACGGCGGCGTTCATCCGGACGCACGGACTGGGCGAGGCGTTCCAGCTGCTGGGGGCGTGCGCCACCCCGTGGACGCCGCCCCTGTCCACCGCCGTGGTCGCCGCGCTGGAGCGGGCCGCCGGCTCGGGCGCCTACCCGTGGAGCCACAGCGGAGTGCTGGGGATGACCGAGCGGGCGCTGGCGCCCGCCACGGCCGCGGCGGTGGAGGCCCTGGCGGCCGACGCCGCCCCGGACACGGCCTGGGCGGAGACCTTCGCCCGGCTCGCCGGGACGCTGCGGTTCCGCGCCGCGATGCTGGCCGAGCTGGCCGGCTGAGGGAGCGCGGGCGGGTGCGGTGCCGCGCCCGCCCGCACCGCACCCGCCCGCGCCGGGCTCAGCTCGCCGCGCGGAGGTTGGCCTCGACCCAGGCCACCACGTCCCGGGTGGGCGTCCCCGGGGTGAAGATGTCCGCGACCCCGAGCGCCTTGAGCTCCACGATGTCGGCCTCCGGGATGATCCCGCCGCAGAAGACCTTGATGTCCGCGGCGTCCCGCTCCCGGAGGAGTTCCAGCACGCGCGCGCAGAGCGTCATGTGGGCGCCGGAGAGGATCGACAGCCCGATGCCGTCCGCGTCCTCCTGGATCGCGGTGTCGACCACCTGCTCGGGCGTCTGGTGCAGGCCCGTGTAGATGACCTCCATGCCGGCGTCGCGCAGAGCGCGTGCGATCACCTTGGCGCCGCGGTCGTGCCCGTCGAGCCCCGGTTTGGCGACCACCACACGGATCGGCCCTGACACACCCATCACTGCCTCCTGGACGACTGGACGACGCTGTCCACCGCCCCCACCGGATCTCGCCGGGCGCGGGCGCCGTGTTAACGACCGATAACCGGCCTGAGGAGAGGTTAGCGCCACCCGGCGCCGGTTGGCCGACGCGCCTGCCGAAGGAACGCCGGGCGGCCCGCCGGCGGCGGCCCGAATGACCGTCAGGCCTCTTGACATCCGCACTTTTGTCCGGACTCCGCCACAACGGCTACAGTCGCGGCTGTTTTCTCCCTCGCCCTTCCTCCTCGCCCGGGGAACGTCCGAGGAACTCCCGAGGACCCCCCGAGGAGGCCGCGCCCGATGCCCGACGCAGCACCCCGCCCCACCCGTGCGGAGCTGCGGGTGGCTGCCCGCGCGCAGTCGCGTGCGGAGCGCCGCGACTCCGCACGGGCCGCGACCCGGAAGGCACTGCTGGGTGTCGCCCTGCCGTCGCTGGCCGCGCTCGGCGTCGCCGGAGCCGCAGCCGTCACGGTGCAGAGCGACGCGGCCCGGCGCGTGGTGGCCGAACCGGCCCCCGAGGACGCCCCGGTCACCACCCCCGACGACGGCCGCAGTCCCGGCCCGGCGGCCGGGACGGACACCGAACGCGCCGCCCGTGGCGACGCCCGGCCCGAGCTGGCGGGCCAGGAGCCCTCCCCCGCGCCGAGCACGCCCGCCCCCGCGCCCACTCCCGAGCGCCCGAAGGTCGTCCTGCCGGTCACCCTGCACGGCCTGAGCGCGACGTACGGCGAGGCGGGCACCCACTGGACGGCCCGGCACACCGGGATCGACTTCCCCGTCCTGGGCGGGACGCCGGTGATGGCCGCCACCGACGGCACCGTCCGCACCCAGTGGAACTCGGCGTACGGGTACATGGCGATCGTGACGGCCCCGGACGGCACCGAGACCTGGTACTGCCACCTGCGCACGTACAAGGTCCGCAAGGGCCAGGTGAAGGCGGGCGACACCATCGCCTACTCCGGCAGCAGCGGGAACAGCACCGGTCCGCACCTGCACTTCGAGGTCCGCCCCGGCGGCGGCGCCCCGATCGACCCGCTGCCCTGGCTGCTCGCCCAGGGGCTCGACCCGCGCTGACGGCCCGCACCGACGGCCCGGTCGGGCACGGCGCGGGCCGTCAGCCCCCCGGTCAGAGCTTCTCGACCGGCGCGTACCTCAGCAGCAGCTGCTTGCGGCCCGTCGAGCCGAAGTCGACGGTGGCCTGCGCCTTGTCGCCGACGCCGCTGGTCGCCACCACCGTGCCGAGGCCGAAGGTGTCGTGGGTGACCCGGTCGCCGACCGCCAGGCCGACGACCTCCCGCTCGACCACCCGGCGCGCCGACTGGCCCCAGCCGGCCTTCGGCGAGGCGGCCGCACCGGCGCCGCGCGAGGAGCCCCGCGACCCACTGCTGCCGGCCGTGAACCCGCCCGATCCCGAGCTGCCGCTGAAGGAGCCGCGCGAGGCGGGCACCGCGGCCGCGCCCTTGCGCTTCCACTCCACCAGCGTCTCCGGGATCTCCTCCAGGAACCGCGAGGCCGGGTTGTACGAGGGCTGGCCCCAGGCGCTGCGCAGCACCGACCTGGTCAGGTAGAGCCGCTGCCGGGCCCGGGTCAGGCCGACGTAGGCGAGCCGCCGCTCCTCCTCCAGCTCCTTGACCTGGTTGAGCGCCCGCATGTGCGGGAAGATGCCGTCCTCCATGCCGGTCAGGAAGACGACGGGGAACTCCAGGCCCTTGGCGGTGTGCAGCGTCATCATCGTGATGACGCCCGCGCCGTCCTCGTCCTCCGGGATCTGGTCGGAGTCGGCGACCAGCGCGACCCGCTCCAGGAAGTCGGCCAGCGAGCCGGGCTGCGGGCTGCCGTCGCCCTCCTCGGCACCCGGGCGCTCGCCCGGGTCCTGCTCGTACTCCAGCGCGACCGAGGCGAGCTCCTGGAGGTTCTCCACCCGGGTCTCGTCCTGCGGGTCGGTGGAGGACTGGAGCTCGGCCAGGTAGCCGGTCTCCTCCAGCACCGCCTCCAGCACGGCGGCCGGGCCGGCGCCGGACTCGACGACCTGCCGCAGCCCGGCCATCAGCGTGTTGAACTTCTTCACCGCGTTGGCGGAGCGCGAGGCCATCCCGTACGCCTCGTCGACCCGCACGAGCGCCTGCGCGAAGCTGATCCGCTCACGGGCCGAGAGGGCGTCGATCATCGCCTCGGCGCGGTCGCCGATGCCCCGCTTCGGGACGTTGAGGATCCGGCGCAGCGGCACGGTGTCCTCGGGGTTGGAGAGCACCCGCAGGTAGGCGAGGACGTCCCGGACCTCCTTGCGCTCGTAGAAGCGCACCCCGCCGACGACCTTGTACGGCAGGCCGACCCGGATGAACACCTCCTCGAACACGCGGGACTGGGCGTTCGTCCGGTAGAAGATCGCCACGTCACCGGGCCGGGCGGCGCCCGCGTCGGTGAGGCGGTCGATCTCGTCGGCGATGAACTGGGCCTCGCCGTGCTCGTCGTCCGCGACGTAGCCGACGACCTTCTCACCGTCGTCGCCGGCCGTCCAGAGCTTCTTCTCGCGGCGGCCGGTGTTGCGCTCGATGACGGCGTTGGCGGCGCTCAGGATGGTCTGGGTGGAGCGGTAGTTCTGCTCCAGCAGGATCGTGGTGGCGTCCGGGTAGTCCTCCTCGAACTGGAGGATGTTGCGGATCGTCGCCCCGCGGAAGGCGTAGATCGACTGGTCGGCGTCACCCACCACGCACAGCTCGGCGGGCGGCACCTCGGAGAGCCGGCCGGCCGCCGGGTTCACGAAGTCGCCGTCCACGGTGCGCTTCGGGGCGCTGGACGCGGCGCCGCCGCTCAGCTCGCGGACCAGCATGTACTGGGCGTGGTTGGTGTCCTGGTACTCGTCGACCAGGATGTGCCGGAACCGCCGCCGGTAGTGCTCGGCGACGTCGGGGAACGCCTGGAGCAGGTTCACCGTGGTCATGATGATGTCGTCGAAGTCCAGCGCGTTCGCCTCGCGCAGGCGCCGCTGGTAGAGGACGTACGCCTCGGCGAGCTTCTTCTCCATCGGGTTGGCCGCCTGGCCGGCGTACGTCTCCTCGTCGATCAGCTCGTTCTTCAGGTTGCTGATCTTCGACGTGAAGGACTTCGGCGGGAACTGCTTCGGGTCGAGGTCCAGGTCACGGCAGACCAGGCCCATCAGCCGCTGCGAGTCGGCCGAGTCGTAGATCGAGAAGCTGGAGGTGAAGCCGAGCAGCTTGCTCTCCCGGCGCAGGATCCGCACGCACGCGCTGTGGAAGGTGGACACCCACATCGCCCGGGCGCGCGGCCCGACCAGCTGCTCGACGCGCTCGCGCATCTCGCCGGCCGCCTTGTTGGTGAACGTGATCGCCAGGATCTCGCCGGGCTGCACGTGCCGGGCGCCGAGCAGGTACGCGATCCGGTGCGTCAGCACCCGGGTCTTGCCGGAGCCGGCGCCGGCCACCAGCAGCAGCGGCGAACCGGCGTGCACGACCGCCTCGCGCTGCGGGTCGTTCATCCCCTCCAGCAGCTGCGCCGGGTCGATCACGGTGCGGGCGGCGCCGTTGCGGTGCCAGGCGTCGCGCTCGGCGGCCGCGGCGTGGTCCGTCTGGAAGAGGCCCGCCGGGATGGCCTCCTCGTAGGCGTCGTACGGGACGTCGTCCTCGTACGGCGGGGGCTCCTCCTCGACGGGCGCGGCGAGGGCGGGCACGGCGGCGGACTGCTTCGACCCGGCTGCGGGCTTGCGGACGTCGGGCAGCTCGAAACCGGGGAGCGGGAGGTCGTCAAAGAGGCTACTCATGGCACTCCGAGTCTATGACCCGGCACCGACACCACCGGCCGGATCATCCGGGCCGCCGATCCGATCGGTTCCGGTGCCCGTCGTCACCATGATCCGCCACGGACCGGTACCGGAGGACAAGATTCCGGAAACTTGCCGACAAGACCGTGACTTCCGGCCCGGCCGGCCCGCGACCCGGCTAGCGTCCCCGTCCTGAGCCGGCCGACTCGGCAGTACCCGGCCGGAGCGAAAGGAGGACGCCGCCATGGCGTCGCACAGGAAGCCCGGGCCCGCCCCCTTCGGCCGCCGGACCCGCCGCACCGCGGCCACCGTCGCCGGGGCGGCCGCGGCCGTCACCGTCCTCGCCCCGGCCGGACACGCCGAGCCGCGGCCCGCCGCCGAGCAGATCCGGGCGCAGGTGGACGAGCTGTACCGGCAGGCCGAGCAGGCCACCCAGCGCTACGACGGGGCGAGGGAGCGGACGGACGCGCTGCGGAGGCAGGTCAGCGCGCTCCAGGACGAGGTGGCCCGCAAGGCCGCCGCGATGGACGCCACCCGCGAGCGGCTCGGCACGCTCGCCGCCGAGCAGTACCGCACCGCCGGGCTCTCCTCCGCCCTGCAGCTCGCCCTCTCCGACGACCCCCGGCAGTTCCTGCAGCGGGCCGGCATGCTCGGCCAGGCCGGCACCATCGAGCGGCAGACCCTGGCGCAGTTCGGGCAGCAGCGCCTCGACCTGGACACCCGCACCGCCGAGGCCCGGCAGCGGCTCGACGACCTCGCCGCGCAGCAGCGCGAACTGGCCGCCGACAAGGCCACCGTCCAGGACCGGCTGGCCCGCGCGCAGGCCCTGCTGGCCCGGCTGACGGCCGAGGAGCGCCAGGCCGACGGCCGCGCCTCCCGTGCGGACGACCGCCCGGCACTCGGCCCGGCCGGCCTCACCGCCGAGGCCCACGCCGAGGCCGCCACCGGCCGCGCCGCGGCAGCCGTCGCGTTCGCCCGCGCCCAGCTCGGCAAGCCGTACGTCTGGGGCGCCACCGGCCCCGGCTCCTACGACTGCTCGGGCCTCGTCCAGGCCGCCTGGGCCGCCGCCGGCGTCGCCCTGCCGCGCACCACCTACGACCAGATCGACGCCGCCGGGCGCGTCGGACTCGGCGAACTCCAGCCGGGCGACCTGGTGTTCTTCTACAGCGGCATCAGCCACGTCGGCCTCTACACGGGCGGCGGCCGGATGATCCACGCCCCGCACCCGGGCGCCCCGGTCCGCTACGAGGGCATCGACGTGATGCCGTTCGCGGGCGCCGTCCGGCCGTCCTGAGCGGCCGCGGCCTTCTGACGTGCTCGCCGAAAAATGCCTTGAGGCACCCGCAACCACCGGCGAGGATGGACGTCCTGAAGGTGAGGGCACGGGATGGGCCCGCGCAGCGCCGGGACGCACTCACCTCGGATCCGGCCCGGTCGGGCCGATCGCCCTCGTCCGGCACACCGTCAGCACCACACCTCTGGGGGAACACATCATGCGACCGTCCGGTATCTCCGCTTTCACGAAGACCACCCGCAATTGTGACGACGACTCCGCCTGGGGCTGAACCCTCGCACGCGGGCCCGCCGCTCCGGTACCGGAGC
>NZ_JBHUWW010000126.1:0-27346 GCF_042669755.1 Kitasatospora sp. NPDC057223
GGCCCCGGACGTGAAGTCCGGGGCCCGCTGTCGTACGCCCGGCTCGGCCCGGCGAAGGGTCAGAGGTGGCTGCGGCGTACGCCGGGCCGCATGGGCAGGGTACGGCCGGCGGTGGACCGGCGGGCAGGGGGAAGGAGTCTGTTGCAAACCATCGAGCAGGCCAAGCGGGCCACGCAGTAGGGTCCCCGCATGGTGATGCGCTCTCGAAGGCTGGAAGACCTGCTCGGCGGTCGGCTCGACGCCCTTAAGTACAAGGACATCACCGACCTGGTGAGCAACGCGGATGCGGCGGAGGGAGAAGACCTGGACTACAAACAGGCCCACTACGCCACCGACGACAAGGGCAAGGAGGAGCTGGCCAAGGACGTGGCGGCGTTCGCCAACCACACCGGCGGGCTGCTGATCCTCGGGATGGCCGAGAGCAAGGGCGTCCCCAGCAAGGTCATGGACGTCGACCTGGACGACCGCCACTTCCGACACATCCGCCAGGTGATCGCCTCGAACACCGCTCCGCCCGTATCCTACGAGGCCATCGCCGTACCCAATCCCGATGCCCCAGGCCGCGGTTTCTTCCTCCTGGCTGTACCCCGCAGTCCGCTTGGCCCCCACGCCGTGACGGCGCCACCGACCAAGCCCACCAGGGAAGCCCTTCGCTACCCGCGCCGCGGCGGCAGCGGAACGGACTGGCTCACGGAAACCGCCGTCGCCACGGCCTACCGCGCCCGCTTCTCGGCGGCAGCGGCACGGGATCAGCGCATGACCGACGTGGAAGAGGACCTCGTCGACGCACTCGCCGATCGCACCTTGCCCCACCTCATCGTGACGTTGGTCCCCGAAGTGCCGGGCGAGATGGCGGTCGACTCCGTACGCTTCGCCCGGTACGAGAGCGAGCTCCGCGGCACGGAGCTCTACCTCGGGCAGGGCCACCGGCTCTTTGGTGATGTCGCCGTAGGAGCTCGACGGCTGATCGTCGAGGAGGGCGGCGGTGACCGGGCTGCCCGGGCGGAGCTCCACCGAGACGGCAGCGCGGCGATTGTGCTCCCACTTCACCGGCACCTCTCGAAGCTGCACAGCGATGAACCGGATTGGCAGTTCGTCGAGCCAGGTGATGTCGTCTACCAGCTACTGTGCGCCCTGCCGTTTCTCGCCAGCCACGCCCGGGACCGGGCCGCCGCCACCGGCACAGCCCAGGTCAAAGCCACCCTGGTGGACGACATGGCCAGTCACCCCTGCCAGAGGCTGAAAATCGACATGTACCGCCCGGAACCCTTGCCCCTCACCATCGACTTTCTCCACCGCACGGCAGGGCACCGGGTGCCGGCGAGCACGCAACCATGCGGCTTCGCTTACTCCGAAGCCACCGTGCTCCTGGACGACATCGCCGACCACGGCGTCGGGCTGCTGCAAGCGACCGCCGCTCTGGCAGACGAACTTCTCCACGCCTACGGTCTGCCGGACAACCAGCTGATCACCCGCGAGGGACACCTCAACACCGGTCTGTTCACCGATCGCAACCGCGGTGCCGTGGCCCGTTGGGCGGCCCAGAACCCTCTCATCAGCTCAGCGGAATAGTCCCTGTGCAGGCGGCGACGGCAGGACGGTCCGGGGAGGGTGGTTGCCCACCGCGTGTGTGTCGGCCCGACTCCGAGCCAGCCCCGCCTACGCCGGGACGGCAACCGAGGACAAGGGGCTTCGTCTCACACGCCGTCGCCCTTCGGCCTGTCCGGTCCTTCCAAATAGGCGTCGGACCCGCCGCCCGGACTACGCCGTCCGGTGCTGCTCACGGTGGCCTGCGCCCAGTCGAGGACATCCCACTCGATCCGCGCGACCGCGGCGAAGGCCTGCTCGTGGGTGTGGCCGGCGGCCACCAGGAGGTCGGTCACCAGGTAGTGGACAGCGGGTCGGCCGCCCGTCAGGACGAGGTCGAAGCAGGCGCGGTAGCCGGCCCAGCCCCACCGATGAGCGTGGTCGGCCCGAGCGGACATCGCCCGGACCAACCGGCCAGTCAGGAGCGGCACCGGCGGGAGCCGGCCGGCTCCCGCTCGGCGGCCGCAGCTTCGGCCCGCTCGACTTTCCCCGCGCACCCCGCCAGCCCGGACGAGGCGGTGTACTGGCCCTCCGCCGAACTCGCCTACACCGCGACCACCGACGGCCGCCGACGGCGGCTTCGGGCCTTCGTCGAGCGCCACCGCCCCGCCACCGGCACCGAGCACGTGGCGACGCGGCTGGCGGCCTGCGCTCGGCTCTGGGAGCGGGAGCGGCCCGGACGGTTCGGGGCGGGCGTGGGATCGGCACTGGAGGACGTTCCCGAGCATGCTGGCGACCCTGGCCGGCACCACGGCCGCCTCGGTGGGCACTGCGGTGGCCGACCTGCGGCTCGCCGTCGAGGAGAGGCCGGCTGTTCAGCACGGTCCCGCCGCCCCGCCACCCGCTCAGCGGTGGCTGACGGCAGCCGTGCGGACGGACGGAGCTGTAGAACGCATCCGACGACAAGGCAGGAGCAAGGCCTTCACGAAGCCGATCAACCCGAGCAGGATGAAGCGGGTGACTTACAGATTCTTCAATGATGATCCGGTCGACGGCAGCGACGCCTTCCCCGACCTGCTCGGACACCAGCGGTACGCAGACCATGCCGTACAGCTTCTACGGGATGTCAGGGAGCAGAGCGAGTCGGGGGTCCTCGCCCTGATCGGTCCATGGGGTTCGGGCAAGTCCTCGGTGCTCAAGATGGTGCTCCGCCGGCTTCGGGAGGCACAGCCGGCGTCGTGGTCGGTGGCGGAGCTGAACCCGTGGCTGTACTCCGACCTCGACAGCCTGACGGCAGCGCTGTTCAGCGAGATCCGCACCGCGCTGCCGAAGGGCGCACGGTGGTCGGTGGCTCGGGAGACGATCAGGGACTTCGGTGTGTCCGTCAGTCCGCTGGGGAAAGTTGGCAGCCTATTCGGGTTCGATCTCAGCGATGCCGTCAAGGGCGTCGCCGAACGGATCGGGGGTGACACGAGCACCTCGGCGGCAAAGACAGCAGCTGCCGAGGCGCTCCGCGAAGTGGATCGCCCCGTCCTGGTGGTGATGGACGACCTGGACCGCCTGACCCCCGACGAGCTGCTCCTGGTCTTCAAGCTGGTGCGGCTCGTCGGCAACCTCCCCAACGTCTACTACCTCATCAGTTTCGACGAGCGGACGCTCCTCGACGTCCTCGGGCGCAGCGCTCTGGTGGGCGGGGAGAGGCACCGGGCGAGCGAGTTCCTGGAAAAGATCGTGCAGGTCCGGCTGGATCTGCCGGTCTTCCGCGAACGCGATGCCTCCAAGCTCGTCGAGCGTTGCCTGGCCGCGCTGCTCGGGAAACTCCAGCTGTCGCTGACTGCGGCGGAGGAGCAGCGCTTCGCGAGAGCGTACGTGAACTACCTGCAGGACCGGCTGCTGACGCCGAGGGCGGTCAAGCGCCTCTTCGGGCAGGTGGCGGCATCGCTCGGCACCTTGGCAGGCGAGGTCGACCTCGTCGATTTCCTTCTCGTCACGTTCCTGCGGACCAGTGAGCCCGGTGTCTACCGGTTCCTGGGCCGGCACCGGGCCGAACTCACCGGAAGTGGCTTCGCCTCGGCCCTCGCGCGGCGACGCCAGCAGCCTGACGAACTAGCCGAGGTGTGGCGCGCCCGCCTGAGAAAGGCCGGCGTCGCTGAAGGGAACCTCGACGGCATCCTCAGTCTCCTAGCCAGCCTCTTCCCGGGGCTCGCGCACCAGCTGGGCGGCAGTACCAGCGAACCGCCGGAAGAGCGCCGGGGCATCGGCAGCAGCGACTACTTCGACCGGTACGTCGTCTTCGGGGTACCGGACGACGACCTGCCTGAAGCCGTACTCACCACCGCTCTCGCCCAGCTGGGTTCCGGCGCCCCCGGAGTGGAAGCCGACGAACTGTGGCTCAGGTTCCAGAACGACACCCAACGCATCGCCCGACGTATCCGGCTGCGGCTGCGGGCCGGTGGGAGCCTTCCCGTCCGACAGCTGCTGATCGGGATGGCTGAGCTGTTCGCTTCCCTGCCCGTTCAGTCGCAGGAGCTTCTCAGCCCTCGGTTCAGTGTGGTCATCATCGCGCAGGACCTGTTCCGAACTCTTGAGGCCGATGAGCGGGTCGAGGTGCTCGATCAGATGGCCGCATCCGCCTCCGGCGCCGAGCTGGCCGCTCTGGTCCTGGGTGACGCCATCGAGCCTTCCAGCACCGGACCCGCCTTCGCGCAGGAGAGCGATGAGTGGGTCGTAGCGGCGCACACCGCCGTGCTGACGCGCCTGGAACAGCACCTCACCGCCGCCGGCGGACGCCCCGCCGGTGAACTCAGCGATCTGGACACCTCTCTCATCTGGCGGTGGCGCCGTCTCGACGGGTCTACCGCCCGCCGGTGGGTACGTCAACGACTGGACGACGGCACCTGGGACCTGCTGCCGTTTCTCACCGAACTTCTTCCCGCGCCCCGCGCCCCCTGGTCCACGATCGACGCTGACGTCCTGGAATCGCTCGACACCCTGGTCGACCGCGCCGAGGTGCAGGCTCTCTGTGACCGGACCGAAGTCCCTGACGACGACTCCGCGTCGGCACAACTCCTCCATGCCCTCAGCCGCACCCTGCTAGCCGAAGCAGGGCAGGCCAGCGGTCCTACCGACAACCCGACCGCCACCGACCACGAAGTCTGACACCAGCATTTCTTGCTGCCCGCCGTGCGGGCTGTGAAGGTGTCGCCTGTGGCACCACCTCGGGTGGGTGCGACGGGGTGGTGGGAAGTGGCGTGGGGGTGTCGCCTGCGGCGCCACGGTGGGTGGGGGGAGGGGTGTTCCTGTTCCTCCGCAGTTGGGGTACCCGGGCGGTGCCCACGGTGGTACCGGGCTCCCTCGCGGTGAGCACCGTCCGGGTGGAAGTTCCCCTCCCCCAGGGCGGGCGGCACACCCTCCGGTGTGACGGGCCGCCACAGGCCTGCGCAGACAGTCGGCGGGAGGGCCGCAGGCGGTGCGAATGGCGACTCGTAGCAGCCGCGCGAGCGCCGGTCGGAGCAACGGCGGCAGGTGGCCCACTGCGGCGCCCGCGCAGCCGCGCGCCACCGCGCGCACGCTCCCCGATAGGCCACCGGTGGCAGCCTCCATAAACATCACCACCAGGGCGTGCGGGCGGACCGGCCGGCGCCCCCTCCAGTCGCGAACTCGAGCGCGGCCCTGCCCGGCCACCTCCCCCACACCACCCTCAACGACAGGTCGGTGACGTGCTCGATCTGCTCGACCCTGGCATAGCCCTCGTCACGCGGCAGGCGCCTGGCCGTCCAGCGGTGGCTGGCCACTCCCAAGTAGTCCCCGGCCGGACCGCCCCGTCGACCTCCACAGTGTTCACACTGTCCTGCCTCCCGCTGGTTCCCTCTGCCGATCCCCTGCCGAGCACCGTACGACCCGGCCGCGGCGCGGCAGAGGTGATCGCCGAAACCAGTCGGCCCCGTCCGCTCTTGCGGACCGGTCACAGCAGGTGGTTGTCCGTCGGTAGGGTTCGCAGGGTGGACATCGAGCCGTTCGTGGATGAGGACAGTGACCACGATGTGTGCTGGATCTGCCCGTCGGTGAGGTTCCCGGCAGGCGGGTTCGACGTCTTCGAGCGGCCGACGCGGGAGTGCCCGTTCGACCCGGCCGACGGATTCCGGTACACCGCGGCCCGGGTGCCGGTGTGCGTGCACCCGTACAAGGTGGGCCTGCCGCCCGGCCGGTACGCCTCGGACGGGGAGCCGGTGCCCGCGCGTGCGCCGCGCGCGGCGACGTTGCCAGCTTCACCGGTTGCGGACGCGGACACGGCTGCGGCCCGCCCTGACGGGCCCGGGCGGACCGTAGCCGCTGCCGGCGTCCTGGGCACAGGGCCCGGCTCTGCGGTCGTCCGCAGCTCCGCCGGGGGAAGCGGGGCACGAGGTGCGGAGAGCCGGGAGCGCAGGTCTCCCGCGCCGTACGCGGGAGTGCTTCCGTCGGGCCTGCCAGCGGATGTGGCCGGCCTGGCGGGGTGGGTGGGGGAGCTGGCGCGCGGCGCGGCACCGGAGGATCTGGCCGGGGTGCTGGCCGGCGCCGAGGCCGCGGCGCTGACCAGGTTCCCCGAGGACCAGGTGCTCGCGGTGCTGCGCCGCGTGCTGTCGGGTGGTTAGGCCGCCGCGAAGGTGATCTGGTGTTCGCGGCCAGAGCGGTTCATGCCGATGCTGTCGTACTTGGCGGCGAAGATCGCCAGGCGCCGGTCGACCTCGGCCTTGTCGAGCCAGTACCGGGTGGGCGGCTCGCCCCAGGCGGTGAGGTAGGCGGCGTGGGTGTAGCCGCCGGCGATGTAGTCGGTGTGTTCCTGGTCGGTCTGGTGGATCAGGGTGAAGCCGGTGCGAGCGGCGATTCGGGCGAGCAGTTGCGGCTGGGCGATCATCGCGTGGGTCATCTCGTCGACGGGCACGGGCAGCGCGACCTCGGCGGCCCGCTCGTCACCGGTGAGGGCGAAGACGGCGGCCTTGAGCGCAATGGCGCGCAGGCCCTCGGTCAGGAGCGGGCCCTTGTCGGTGTCGAGGTTCCACCGCTCGATGGTCGGGAAGCCGGTGAAGCACTGCCAGTCGCTGGAGTACTCCAAGGTGGCGGCCTCGAAGGCCGGGAACTCGGAGTCGCCCTCGATGGCCACCAGGATCTCGGCGGCGCGGCAGCCGACCAGCTCGGCGGTGGGGAGTTCGGTTGCGGTCATGCGGATCACTCACTCCTCGGATCTCACGTGATCCGCGCCGGGGCCCGGCGCGGGTAGTGCGAGGTGGTGCGAGATGGTGCTGCCTGGCGGGCCTGGTGTCGTCGTCAAGCCCACCAGGGGCCTCAGTGGGCCGCCCCGGAACCGGACGTCGGTGAACCGGTCGGCGGCTACCCCACGGGGACGCAGGCCGGTGCCGGGAGCGGCAGGGTGCGCAGCCGGGAGGCGGTGACCACGTCGGCGACGGCGGCCGCGCGGCGGGCCTGGCGGGTGACAGTGGGGATGTCGACCGGGGCCGGCAGAACGTACTCAGCCCACACCGTCTTGCCCGTCACGGTCTTCGTCGTGCCCCAACGGTCGGCGAGGGCATCGACCATCAGCAGGCCGCGGCCCGTCACCTCCTGGTCGTCACCGAAGCGGGCCTGCGGGCGGGGCCGGCCGCTCCCGGCGTCGGCGACTTCGACACGCAGCCGGTCGCCGGGCGGGGACAGGCGCAGCATGGCGTCGATGGTGCCGGGCTGGTTGTGGGTGGCGGCGTTCGCGAGGAGTTCGGAGGCGACGGTGAGCAAGTCGTCCAGCGCGGTGCCGGTGACGCTCCAGCCGGTCGCGGTGGAGCGCAGTGCGTGGCGGGCGTAGCCGACGCAGGCCATGCGTTCGGCGGGGTCGGTGGCGGTGGCGTTGACGACCAGGCGGTACTCCAGCGCGCGCCCGGTCCGGCTCACCGGATCTCTCCCGGCACGGGACAGGGCAGGGCGCTGCTGATGGTCAGTACGACGCCGAGCCCCTGCAGAAGGTCCGACAGGCGCGCCCAGGCGGTCGCGCTGTCGGCGACCATTCGACGTCGGCTGGGAGTACCAGCACAACCACGCCTCGCTATTTAAGGCTTAGACCGTGTCCTATGTGGTGGTCTTGGACAGGCGTTTGTGGCATGTGATGACGGCGGCGAGGTCGCAGAAGGCCAGGTAGTGGCGGTGATCGCGTTCGTAGCGTCGGGCGATCCGGCGGTAGCCGGTGAGCCACGACATGGTGCGTTCGATGACCCACCGATGGCGGCCGAGGGTCTGCCTCGACTCGATACCCTTGCGGGCGATCCGGGGCGGGACCTGCTGCCGGCGGAGCCATTTCCGCAGCTCAGCGTTGTCGTACGCCTTGTCCGCGTGCAGCTTGCGTGGCAGGAGGTGCAGACCTCGCTCGTGGTCGTGCTTCGCAAGGAGGGCTTCGACCAGGGGCGTCAGGCCGTGCTGGTCGTGGGTGTTGGCGGAGGAGATGCCGACGACGAGGGGCAGCCCGTTGCGGTCGGACAGGACGTGCACCTTGGAGCCGGGCTTGCCCCGGTCGACGGGGCTGGGACCTGTATGTTCACCCCCTTTTTCGCGCGGACGTGGACGGAGTCGACGACGACCCGTGTCAGGTCCAGGACCTCGGCGTCGACCAGGCGCTCCAACACCACCCTGCGGACCCGGCCCCACAGGCCGTCCTTCGACCAGATCGTGAACCGGCGGTGCACCGTCGACTTCGACACCCCGAAACACGGCGGCAGATGCCGCCACGCACACCCCGTCGTCAATACGTAGACCACCGCGGCGAACACCGCCCGATCGTCCAAGTTCGCTGTCCCACCACCCTGTTGACGCACCCGGGTAGCAGGAAGCAGTGGCTCGACCACTTCCCACAACCCATCAGGAACGATCCATCCCCACTCAGCGCTCCCCATGACCCACACAACGAGGCCACCACCACGTAGGACACGGTCTTATTCAAGCGGACCATCTCGTTCGTCCTCTCCTTGGTCTGCGGGGCCGTCGTGGTGGGGAAGCTGCTGCAATGACCTACCTCGACGAGCCCGCCGACCTCATCCGCTCCTGCCTGCCCGCAGATGCCAAGCCGCCGGCCGGCTCCGCGCCTCTGTTCCGCCTGTACGCTGTCCTACTCCGTGCCAAGGGCGAGAGAGTCACCGACGAAGACGTTCATGACGCCTGGTCCGCCTGGATGCAGACCGTGGACGACACCCACGAGGCGCTCGTCCCGTTCGGGGACCTGCCGCCGAAGGTCCGCGCCTACGACACCCCATATGCGGAGGCGATCCGCCGCGCCGCCCGCCTCACCGCGGCCATCTAGGGCGGCCGCTGCGGAACCTCGCGCGGCCCAGGTTCCGCCTCGCATAGGGCGCGGGCCGACAACAGCGGCACCGAGCCGCGTACCGTTACGTGGACGACGGCCTAACCGCCTCGTCGGTGGTGCCGGGTATCGCCATCCTCGACGACGAGTGGTGCGGGACGCCCGAGCCGGGCTTCCCGCACCACCGCTCCGTCTGTCTGGATTCCTCACTCGAAACGCATTGACCGGGCAGCTGCCGCAAGGGCAGAGGACCTTGGCGGCGGGGTTGACGGTCCGCCAGACAGTGGCGGCCGGTGCAACAACCAGGCCGCACGCTCACCTCCGGGATCCAGGCAGGTACGGCGCGGGCGGCTTCCGGAGCGGGCGAGCACAATGAGGTGGCGACATGCGGGCGCGACAGGCGTTACGCACAGCCTGCTGGTGGCCTGTTCGCGTCGTTGGCACGGGGCTGGTTGGGCACCGAGGCAGCGGGCCCGCTGGCACTGGTCAAGGCCAGTGGTCTCACAAGTGGCCCGTAGCTCGGCAGCGTTGGCATGAAGGTTTCAGCCCTCACCTGGACAGCCACAGAGCTACAAACGACCCGGCGTAGAGCAATGCAAAAAGCAGTGGAACCCATTGCTCAACATGGGAAATTGGCCAGTACTTCTTGCGGTCCTTGCCTTCCCCCAATTCTTTCCACTCCGCCCGCCAGTAGGGGGACGCCGGCAGCCGCTCCTCGAGTGCACCGACTATACGATACTTGGCAGAGTTCAACTGGCGGTAAGACCGAACGAGATAGAACCAGGCGAGGCACTGGATCACAAGGACCGTGAACGGGAATGCAAGAAGTCCCACATGGTGGGGAGTCTGACGCGCGACGAGCTGCCCCGCGAAAGCAACGACGGCAGTGTTGAGAGTCAGGAAGAAGGTGTTGGCAAGCGATCTGCGACTGCTGACACGGTCCGCCATCTCCACGTATATTTTGTATTGCTCGAGAACCAGATTCCTAATTTCCGCCTTCTCGAAGTCCGAATCCTGCAGGTTTGGATTCCAGAGATCACCCGACACTACTTCCCCTCCCTTGGGATTGCTGCCCGCCCGAGCAGATGCTGATTGTAGACGATTCCGCCACCGGAATTTAGTTGAACGATCTGGGCCATGCCCGCGGTTCCTTCACTCCTTACTGAAATCGGGCTGGCGGACGGCCCTTCAGTCGAGTCATGGATGAGGGAAACCAGCCGATCAGCCGACTCAGGGCTCTCCTCAAGCATTGCCTCCAGCCGACCCTGCCAACGGATTGCCATGACTTCGCCGCTCGAAGATCCACTGATCACGGCTTCCCGAGAGTCGTCCAGTGCTGTTGCAACCTGGCTTGGCCCGACCCGACTCTGCCGGCTCATAAGCTCTGCCATCCGGTCGCGGAATCCGCGCCAGCCGTCCGAAGCCATGGTCTGGACGATCACGCGGCCGGCCGTAGCAGCGATAGATACCACAATTGGGTCCATGTGCGAATCCTTCCAGCATTCGTCGCTGTCCTATTGACGCCGTGGGTCGCCGAAAATGATAGCTGACGCTTCCTGACACAGCTGATGATCCGCCCCGAATACTCGCAGGAGGTCATCGTGAATCACACTTACAATATTGCGTGCCTCTCCGTAGCGCCCCACCATGGTGAGTGTCCTGGCGAGATGCACTGCACACCTGAGGGCATCAGGGTGCTGATCACCCAGCGCCTCCGTCCGGGCGAGCCAAATATTCTCACGGAGCTCAAGAGCCTCGTCGTAGCGGCGCAACTCCTCTAGGAGATCGGCAACGTTTTCGGCGGACGCAAGGGTGGCAGGATGCGTGTTCCCAAAAATTCTTGTGCGTTTATCAAAAACTGACAGCTCCAACGCAAGAGCTTCTTGATAGCGCTCCGCGCCGAAGAGGGAGGAAGCCAGGTTCCCTTCCGAGATGATGGTGTCCGGGTGCTCTTCTCCGAGGACCCGTCGACGGTCGACGAGGATCTGCTCGTGCAGCTCGACGGATGCGGCCCAGTCTCCAGTGGCGGCAAGAAGCGCGGCAACGTTGTTTCGCGCCGCCATGGTGGCCGGATGCAGCGGGCCGAGAAGATGATCTCGCCCCTGGAGAACATGCCTAAACGTGGCCTCGGCCTGTTGCAGGTTCCCAAGTTCCCAGTCACAGAGCGCTGATGCGTGGAGGGCGCCCAGAGTGTCCTCATGGGTTGAGCCGAGCATCATCTCGAAACGCTTGACAGCTCGCTGGGCGAAGTCCTTGGCTGTCAGGGGGTTCCCCGATGCAAGTTGGAATAGGCAGAGCCGAAGAACGAGTTCTCTGAATTTAGCATCGGTTGGCCATGTAATGGTGGATGCAAGGGACATCAAGGCTCTGTAGACCGGCCAGCAGGCCGGATCGTTGGGATCGCCGGGATCGTTGGCCACCAACATTGCCGAGATCTCCCCGGCAAGGACCGTCTGTTCTTCGTGAGGGATGATTGAGCTCACGACAGCCGCGATAACCGGGTGAACCCTGAGGCTTCCCCCGTACTCCTCGGCAAGGTTCCTTCCGAGCAGGACTCGGGCAATCCGCCACGTATCGTCGTCGCTGGCCAACGAGTCGCGCATGGGCGGCGAGAACACGTCCGGGGCTGTCGACAGAAGGTTCGCCGGGATCGGAACAGGCGATGCCACAACGAGGAGGCTGAGCAGTTGGGCCGAGCTGGCATCTTGCGCGATGAGGCGCTCAAAGTCCCGCTCAAATCGGGCGATGAGAGATCGTCCTGAATCCCCGTGTGCGCGCAGGATGATCTCGTCCATGCGGTTGTCCAGCAAGGTGAGGAGGTCAGCCGGACTGGACCCATGCCGGCTGAGTTGGACTCCTACCATTTCGAGCGCCAGCGGAAGGTTCCCTACTCGCACTGCGAGCTGGTTAGCGACCTGCGCGGCTATCTCCGGAGAGTATCTGTGAAGCAGGGCCACTGCTTCAGCGCTCGAAAGCGTCGAGAGCCGCAGGTGGTTGGCGAACCCGGTGGGCTCGCACCTGGAGATGACGAGGACGTGGATGTTCGACAGCGAGCGCTTCGTTGATTCTGTCAGCACGGCTTCTTCAACGTCGTCAATAATGACCAGCGTCCTGGGTCGCGATGTCGGCAGGCCAGAGTTTCGGCTCAGGCCGTGATGCCTTGCTTCGTTGTAGGCTTCGAGGGCATCTACTAGCGTGGACGGTTGGGATTCGACTGAGCCCGACTCAGGGACATGGCCATACCAGACGACGTCATACATGCTGCGGGCGCGGTGGGCGAACTCGACGGCCAGTGCCGTCTTACCCGAGCCTGCCATGCCGCTCACAGCGAACGTATGACTCTGCTCCCTGAAGTGGCGAAGCAGGAGGAGGAGCTCATCCTCCCGTCCGACGAAGTGGCTCCCCCGTTCCGGGACATTCCACATGCCAGGCTTAGCATCCGGGTAATCGAAGACCCTTCGGTCCTCCACTAGATCAGGCGTGCTGACCTTGGGCTCGCCGTATACCGATCTGACTGCCTCTACGAGCCTGCGGCGCGCTTCGTCACCCGAAAGGCCCGAGACATCGACATCGTAGGGCACGCGCAGTTGGCCAGCAAGATTGAATTGGGACACACGGACGGCCACCCCGCGATTCCGCTCAATTCGCTGGCCTTCGGCCGCGAGGTAGAAGTTGGCCAGCAACCGCTCGTCTTGAAAGTAGTCAGGAGACAGCAGGGAGATGACACCGACACCCTCTGAAGCCGCATTCGAATTTAGGATCGCCCAGTCGGCGGGGTGACTGAGATCGAAGTCCGACGAAACGCGGTAGCCAGCACTTCTAAGTTCTTGGCAGACCCAATCGGCCCAGACCTTGTCCTCATCGGAAAAACTGAGATAGAAATCATGGCGTGCGCGGCCGCTGGGCCGTTGCCGATATTGCTGTCGAAGAGCCCTCCGCTGCTGACTTTCAATCGGCACGCAACGCCTGACCGCACCACGGGTGATACGAGATGTCAATCGTTCGAAAGCCGAGAGAAGCGTGTCCTCCTGATGCGGCCGATCGCCGACAGGTGAGAGCATTTCCTCATAGGCATAGAGAGTCCTGTAGGGAATCTCTACATCGCCCCAGTATTCTTCGGAATCAGTAATTGAAGATAGGCTGATTGCTTTTGCGAAGCGCCAGTGCGCCCAATCGCGGCTCGCTTCGAGTCGGTCGGTTTCCCCGGCCTCGACCCTCATAGGAACGGGCAGCACGCGGAAGTTGTCGTCGCCGTCGGCACGCTGGTTGAGCACCGAATCGACAACAGCCGCGCAGCCGGAGATGCTCTGAGTGCTCATAGTGAAGCAGGCGACCAGGGTATCAGGAATTTGCACTGTACAAATTCCTGATGCATCGCTTAGTCCTGTCCGGCTGTCGACCAGGACATAGTCGTAGCGCTCACGCATGCTGCTCTTCATGGACTCGATGAACGAACCGCCGCCGAAACGGTTGTAAAACGAATTCCAGTCGAAAGAGTTCACGCGCTGGCCGAATGCTTTGTTTTGGCGGCCCGCCCCCAGCAGATCGACACTTCCCTTGTTCGGGAAATTCCATCGAATTGAGACGGCGTGCCTGCTCACATCCGCATACGGCCTGTGCCAATCTTTGGCAGCTGGCCTGCTATCCGTGGCGGCAAATGCGAATTCCCAGAGCATGTCGAGGACGCCGGACGTCGACTTCAGCTCTTTGTCCAGGAGAAATGGGTGGAAGTATCGGTGCAGGCCCGGAGCTTCCAGGTCCCAGTCGACGACAAGCACAGACTTGCCGCTGCTTGCCAGGATCCAAGCAACGTTCGCCAGCGCCATTGTACGCCCAGTGCCGCCCTTGTAGGAGTAGAATGTAATAATCTCTGCTGATTTATTCGGACCCATCACTCATCACCCGGTCCGTCGATTGTGGGGCGAGGAATAAATTTCGCCCCGATCGCTGGACGAACATTCTCTGATTCGACCATCAATATGCGCGTCAGCTCAACTAAGACTTCCCGGACTCCGGCCTTGAACGAGCTAATACTGTCGAGCTGGCTTTTGAAGACCCCTTGGCGAACGCGAGCGTGTCGGGTAAGTGTCTCGTTGATGTCATGCTGCAGCTCGACAGATCTGGCTACGGTTTCTTCATCATTGGAGCTTTGGGGAACCACCAGGCCGGCATGTATACACAGGCGTCCGTCGTAGGCCCTGAGTGCCTCTTTCCGCTTCTCAAGCCTCACAGTCCAAGGGTCGAGAATAATGATCGCAAGCTCGTTATTTCTCTCCGCCCCGTCAAGAAGCCCTGCGACATCGTCATCGAAATTCTCAGGGTGCGGGACAAGGCTAAATTCCCGGGCCACGTCGACGGCGTACCCGACGATTGGACCGGGCGCGTCAGGCATGTAAGGCGCCCAATCGTCCACTCTCGGGCCGTACTGTGAGAGGTTCTGGCGGAGGGGTTTTATTTCCTCCGCCGTACTCGCGGCTACCGCGAATCTCACATGTCCGGGTCTCGCGCTGGGGACGCTGGCCCGCTCGGGGGACCCGCCGAGTGAATCCTGAGTCGCGGCCGACAGCTCGGGCGCGGCGAAGGCGTCTGGAATGCTGTCGAAGTCTTCGATCGGCTCGGAATCGCTGAGCCGACTGGCACGAATTGATTCTATTACGCGCTTGGCGAGCGCCATTACGATCTCTTCGTAACTTGTCCTGTAGTTAGGATTAAAATTGAGCTGGGTAATCTGACGCAATCCCCGCTCAATATACTCAGTACCGAACTCCGGATCCTTTGCCCAGATATCGGCAGCAGCCTTCGGGACAGCTTCGTGGCTGTCAAAAACGGATTCCCAGAGCACTGGAATAATGGCATTGAGTGCCTCACTCGGGCCGGTTTCGCTTTCCCGGAGACGCGAGCTGAAGATGTACCATTCTTTCCCGCAGAAACTGCTGTTGAAGTATCGGGGAGAGTAGAGGGCAATGAATACCTTGCATGTACTCAACGCTTGGGCCAGTTCGCTGCGCCACACGCTCCCTGTACGCATTCGGAGGTACTGATAGCCGAGTTTTACCCGGTCCAGTGTTGTACGCCTGAGAATCTCCTCGGACAGGTCCGCGTAGAACTGCTCGACCAGGCCGTTACGGTTGTCCTCCTCGCAAAAGCTTAAGAAGACCTCTACCATGCTCACCTGCCGTTGCCCGGACCGGCTCCTGGCGCCGCTCTGTCAGACCTGATGGCGACATTGTGACAGACCGCCCGCAGCATGTCCCGGGGCGCGTCGTTCTGGCGGATTGCCCGGGTTGATCACATGATGCCGAGTAGGGCTTGGTCAGGTCTGATCAACGGTGGCGTGTCCTGGGTCAGTTGGGTCGTTGATGGTGTGTGACACCTGGTGAGATGACTGAGGTCCGGGAGGACCTGGAGGCGTTCACGCGCAACGATCAGCGTCGTTGGGGGCGGGTCGATGACCGGCCGGGCGGCGGAGCACGTTGCGCGGCTGCGTGCCGCGCCTCCCGCAGCCGGAGCCCCGGGCACCTCCTGCCTCCGGGCTCCGGCCGCGCTGTTCAGCTGGGGCCGGTATCTCGGTGGGCAGAGACGCGTGGTGCCGCTACGGTCTCGGCATGCACAGATTTGGCAGTGGCCCCCGGCCGGTGTGGGATGTCCTGAGGGCTACGAGGTGGAATCCCCCTGCCCCCGCCGCCGAGGGTCCGGATCGCCGCCAGACATATGTGACGGCGTTGGAGCAGGCCGAGCAGTTGTTTCGTGCGGCCTCGACCGTCGATCTTTCGGCTCAGCCCCTGCTCGCCTTCTACGGCTTGAGCCAGGCCGGGCGGGCGATCGCTGCGGCCGCGGCCGCCTTCGACAGTACTCAGTGGCAGCTCAACGGCCACGGCATCCGCAGCCACGGTATGGACAGACCGCTGGCGGAGGTCCAGGTCACCACCGAGCGGGCCGGCGACTCTGGAAGCTTCGTGCGGCTCTCCGAGCTTCTCGGCTCACCCTTGTGGGGAAGGTCGAGGGTGCCACTGCACGAGCTCTGGGACTGCCTGCCGGGCAATGCCAATTCACCGCTCGGCCCGGACAACTCCTCGCGCCGCATGCCGCTCTTCGTGGAGCACCGGGACATCTACGAGGCGCGCTCCACGGTCAGCGTCCCCGTGGTGGGCTTCCCGGCCTGGGTGATCCAGTCCAGCCAGGGACGGAAGGCCCTCAGCAAGTACCTGGCCGGTATTCCGGGAGCGCAGGGCTACACCGACTTCCGACGCGTGAGCAGCGAGCCCGACGCCGACCCGCAGTTCGCCGGCCACCTGGACGGCTCGGGCGAACTGCTGATGCACTGGGATCTCCCCGACGGGAAGCAGGTCGACCCGGCGGAGCAGCTCCGGTTCCTGACGGCCCGTACGCACCCGTACGTCGGCACGCTGTACCTGTTTCCGGCGGTCACCGGCACCACGAGCGGCATGCATCCCCTGATGGCCTGGTGGGCGGTCCTGCACTCTCTGTCCATGCTCGCCCGCTACCAGCCGGCGGACTGGGCACGCCACATCGACGTCGACGGCAGCCGCCACGCGGTCCCGCTCGAACAACTGCTGAACGAAGCCATCGGCAGGGTGCCGCTCCTCGTCGCCGAGACGATTGAGCTGGTCGCCCAGCAAGTGTAGCGCCGCGCCCGGCTTGGGCCGGTGCGGGTATGGAACGGGCCGGGGGAACGCCTGGGACATCTCCGGTCGGAACCGGGCCGCGCCTGTGTGCCGCACCCGGCGTACGGGACGGTTCGACGTCCTGGCCCGCCGACGGCTCGTCACCCGATACTCTGCCTTGGTGACTGTGCGCGATGAGCTGCTTGGGATACTGCACGCCCGCCTGCTGGACAGCTGGCTTGCCCTGCTCGGTGTGGATGACGAAAGCGCGGACACGGTGTGGGGCCGGCTGGAGCGGGTGGACCGGGCCATCGAGGAGCGGGCGCAGGATGCGGCGGCGCTGGCCCTGAAGCAGCGGCGGGTGATCGGCGCGATGACCCGTGAGAACGGGTACCGGCAGGTTCGTTCGGTGGTGAGCGGCGGCCGGCCGGAGTCGAACCGGGCGAGGTTCTGAGAGGGCGGTTCGTGAGTTGATGTCCGTTTCAGGGCGGGACTGAGGCAGGGCTGCTGGTCGCGGGGCTTGGGTCGCCTACTGCTTCGTGGTGAAGGTGCCGGGTCGACCTCGATGAGGACATCGAGCTTGACGAGGCGTTTCAGCTTGGCGCGGGTCCCCTCGATGTTCTTCGGTAGCGGCTCGTGGTCGAGGGCCTCGCTGATATCACGGGCACGGAGTGGGCCGGTGGCCTCGTTGAAGACGGCGAGGATGCGCGGATAGTCGGGATGATCCGGCATCTCGTGCAGGAAAGGCTGGGCCGGGAGGCGATCCGCGAGCGCCGTGACGATGCTCCGGGTGATCGCAAGGTGTTCGAGATGGGTCTCCGCTTCCCGTAGTCGGCCATGCAGTTCCTCGATCTGCGTCCGGAGATCCCCGGCAAGGGCCTGGGCGGCGTTCTCCTGGATGTCGAGTGCGTCGAGCAGGGGCTGGATGTTCACGCCGTCGCCACCAGTGGGTCGCGCCAGGTGGGGGTGTTCGCGCCGGTGAGGCGGCGGGCCATGACCTGGGTCATCGCCCAGTGGACGCGGGAGGCGGAGGAGGACGGGCGGTGTTCGTAGTCACGGACCAGGCGCCGGTGCAGTATCAGGATCCCGTAGGTTTGCTCGACCCTCCAGGGTTTCGGCTGCGGGACGAACCCCACCTGGTGCGGGTTGCGTTCGACGATCTCGACCGCCACGACGATGTCGTGCGCGCTGAGGGTGACGCCGGCGTCGGCGGCCGCGTCGGCGACGACCAGGTCCGGGATCAGCAGCCCGTCGGGCACGATGACGTTGACCGCTTCCAGCACCTCGAACGGGGCGACGGCGTTGTCGATGGCCAGGCTCAGGAGCATGGCCAGGCGGGAGCCGGCGCGCTGGTGGTGAACATCGGGGTGAGGGCTCAGCTCGAGGAACCGCCGCCCCGCGAACCGCTATGACGTGGGACTGCTCCGGGCCACCGGCGAGCCCTACCATCGACCGTCCCACCACAAGGTCGGCACCAAACCACGCCGCACCGGATGAATGACAAGCTCAGCGACTCCCACCGCCCCTGCTCGTTCGTCGGTTGTCGTTGCTCTCCGGGACGATGTCTTCGTGACGACGCATCTGGAACTCTTCGCCGACTACCACCAGATCCATGTGATGGATGAGCATTCCGACAGTGACGTAGGGGAGGCATGGACGGCACAGGCTCTGTTCGATGCCCTCGCCTCCGCGGAGGGCATTCTGGCATTCAGCACGGTGAACAACATGGACGTCGTCGTTGCAGTGGACATCCTGGGGGACGAGCCCGAGGACGACTCTGCCGACTTCGACCATGTGGTGGAGGCGAGCGTCCATGTCCCTTCTGGGCGCCTGACCATCCTGGGGTGCAGCGACTACCTGCCTGACGCTGCCCGGTTCGACGTCCCGGCCGGATGGATGCGTGTCCGTGTCTCCCGCAGCGGCCTGGCGGTGGCCGCCGCGGACCCCGAAGGGTTCGCCCCCGAGGGCATCCGCCTGCAGATCTGGCCCGCACCTCAACAGGAGCTGCGGGTGATCACCAGGTGGACGAGACCAACAAACGGGGCCTGACCTCTATCACGACCGCACCCCACAGCAGGCAACGGCCACCGTTCGTTCGAGGGCGGACGTTAAATCACAAGGTCAGTCTCCGTCCGGAATCCAACGGGCGGCAGCACGCTGGGCGGACCAAGTCCCGCCCATCCAGCTTCCTGTGGCGAGGAGCACGACGAGGGCTAGTAGCCAGCCGATCACGGACCAGGAGAGTTGGGCTCCGATGAGCGGCGTTGTGAGAGGGCTTGCGAGCCAGATGTGGGCCACGAGGCCGAGTCCTGCGGCAAGGAGGAGGGGAACCAGCAGTGTCCATGCGGCGACGGTGGCGAAGAGTCGGCGTCGGCCTGTGAGGACGCCGAGCGGGGCGATGCTGCGACTGAAGCGGATGAACTCCGCTGTGCTGTTGAGACCAATGGCGAGACCAATGAAGATCAAAGCGCACGAGCCGAAGAGCGTTACCCAGGGCACCCTGGTTTTCTTCAGGAGAGCGCCTGTTAGCCATTCCCCGCCCGGAGGCTGGATGGCAGGGTTGGGAGAGAGGTGCTGACGTGCCGTCATTATGAGTGACGGGACATCCAGATTCCCTCCGCCCGGGGACATCACAACCAGGAGCGTGGAACCGTTCTCTGTAGGAGGGGCGGGGACGGGGCCCTCGCGGAGGCTGATGGAACCTTGCTGTCCATACCAGCCGACGAGCTCTTTGAGCCGGCGATCGGGGTCTGTCAGCTGCAGCGTTTGGCCGCCGTCGACGCAAACGCGATGGATTGTCTCCCGTATCTGTGCACAGGGCGCTTGCAGTACTGCAGTACCGGCGGTTTGCCCACTTCCGCTGGTCAGTTGCAGCGAAAAGGCTTGGGTTCCTGCGGGCAGGGCTTGGAGGAAGGACGTGATGTGGCTGGTGTCGTGAGGTACCTGCACAGTTAGCACGCTGGTGCCGATTCGTGCGGCGGTTGCCTGCGCAGCGATCATCGGCTCACTGATTCGGCTGGAGTGTAGCTGCACTTGTCCGATGAGGCCGATGGCCACAACGGCCCCGGCGACCAGTCGAGCCGTGACTCCTGGCCGCTCGGTGAGCCATCGTCCGGCTACGAGCGTTCCTGTCCCACCGTACTGGCGGGCCAGGCGGCTGAGCAATCGCCCGGCGGCTGCCATCAGCAAGGAGATGGCTGATGGCAGTGTAGCCAGGGTGAGGAGCATGCCCACCATGTAGACCACGATGAAGAGGAACGGGTTGCGAGGCGCGAGAAGTTCCGGGCCTCGCGTCGCGACTATCAGCGAAACGGGAAGCATGGCTGGCCACCAGCCTGGTGTCCGCCGCAAAAGCTGTGGGCGGGTACCGGCGCCACGGCGGCCCCTCTGCCTGAGATGGCGGTGCAGAACGACGACGCTTGTCAGCACGGCAGCCGCCGACCCCGCAGCCGCCGCAAGTACTTCGCCTGCGGCAGAGCGCGCGTCAGCAGCTGGCAGCGGGAAGTCAACAAACGGCAGTGCTGTCTGCGTTTCTACCAGTACGGCCAGCAGTCCTACGCCTCCAGTCACGCCCACCAGAACTGGTACGACGGCCTCTCCCAAGTCAATTAAGGCACGGGCTCCTCGGCCGGCGCCCAGGGCGCTGAGCAGCGCCGTCCTGCGGTCGCGGGCCTCGCCTCCCATACGGGCCGCGACCAGCACGAGTACGCAGGCCGGGAAAACCATCAGAGCGATGATGGCGAAAAAGAATTGGCTGAGCGGGTCGATGAACAGTTCATCACCAAACAGCTGGCCCTGATCGCCAAATCCGGTGATGGCCAGCATGCGATCGCGGTCGATCAGTATGTCAGGGGGCCGCACGTAGGCGATGCGTTCGGTTGGAGAGCTGAGCCCTGCATCCTTGATGCGCCCCACGTCCTTGCCCAGCCGTGTGGTGATCCCCTCCTGCGAACCGGCCCTCGCAAGTGCGGGAGAGAGTAGGACCTCCCCTGGAGCGGGCCAGAACGCCACGCCCGGCGGGAGGGGTGCATCGGGCTGCAGCGGAACGATGGAGATCACCGAGTATTGCAGCCCCTGTACCGTTTCGAATCCGGGGGCCCACAACGCGATGGGCTCCTCACTCGGATGTGCTTGCGCCAGGCGGGGGTTGCGTAGCTCGCTGCGCTGCTCGCGGCCTTCATATACGGCTGATGAGGTGACCAGGGCGCACATACTCAACGTCAACGCGGCAGCCGCGCAAACAAGTGCGATCAGCCTGACGCTGCCGCCCCTGGTGCTCTTGCTCGCTGACCTGCCCACGCGCAGCAGTTGTACGGTGAGGTGCCAGCTTCTCATGCCTCACCACCGTGCGGAGCGATGGCCATGAGCAGGCCGTCCGTCAGGACCAAGTGCCGGTCGGCCCGATCCGCCACGGACTTGTCGTGCGTGACCACCAACAACGCGCAGCCCCAGCGGTCGGGCAAGGAGAAGAGAAGATCACAAACGCTGTCACGATTGCCTGTGTCCAGAGCGCCGGTGGGTTCGTCAGTCAGCAGGAGTGTGGGCCTGTTGATCAAGGCTCGGGCTAAGGCAGTTCGCTGCCGTTCTCCCCCTGAGAGCCTGCTGGTGGGTGTTTCACCGTGCGGGACCCCGAGCTCGGCCAGCAGGGATGTGGCTTGCGCGTATGCCTGGGTCCTGGACTGGCCCGAAAGTAGGGCAGCCAGGGCTACGTTTTCCACGGGGGAAAGCTCCGGTAGGAGCTCACCAGCCTGGAACACCACGCCGATGTGGTTGCGCCGGTGGCGGGCCAACGCCTGGCTGCGTAGCCGGGTAATGTCGACCCCCGCTACCCGGAGCCGTCCGGCGGTCGGTCTAACCAGACCAAGAGCACACATGAGCAGTGTGCTCTTGCCGCTTCCACTGGGTCCCGAGACCGCCACAGACTCCCCGCCCGCTAATTCGAGGTCGATCCCAGCCAGCAAGCTGCGGCCGGCGATCTCGTACTGCAGCCCTTCGGCCCGCAGGGCTGGGGCACCTATGGCGGTGGCCTTGGCGTTCGAGCCCCGCAGTTCAGTCTGAGAATTCTGAAAAATCACGTGCACCCGCTTCTTGAATGTGCATCGGGTCGGCCACGAATCGTGGCCGACCCGATATTTATCGCGATGGCGACGAGGCTACCGATTTACGATCCGGCAACCCAGCCGCTGCAGGTGTCGGAGGACCACTGCTCCTGCCGGCAGGCCCGGAGCTGCAGGACGGTACTGCTGCCGCTGGCCGATACGGTGGTACCGGAGCCGCTCTTGTTCCAGAGCGTAGAGTAAGAAGACGTGTCGCTGGTACGGAAGTACTGGCCGTAGGCCGAGCGACTATCCGCGCTAGTGTCCGATACATTCATCGTGGTGTTGCCGCTCGAGCTCGCGTAGGCGTACGAGCCTGTGGTCGATGCGCTGAGGGCGAAGGCCGGCGCACTTCCAATGACTGCACCCACCCCGAGGACCGCAACGGCGGTACGCATGGCTATCTTCTTCATTCCCATCCCCTGTCTCTATAAGTACGCTAATCACTCTGACGTTCAATAAGAAGACAATAATATTTGGCGGCTCCTGTGAACCGCTTATCTGGAATTTGGCTTGATCTCTTCGATTCGGGGGTGAACTGGCGCATAGTGATCCTGGAACATTCTGGACAAATGTTAAAATCGGGCATCAAGTAGGATGGGCTCATGGTCAGCGATGGATCACCCGAGCCCTGGCTTGCCTTCCAGTGCGACAGTGGCGCCAGGCCCACATTTCCTGCGGAGACTATGGGTGCATACATCCGATTTCAGTCGTACAAGAGGCTGGCCCAGTTCGGATCAATGAATGCCACACCAGCTCGAACCGCTCGATATGGGCTCATCCGGCCGCTCATCCCAGCCCAGAGCCCCAGGTCGTGAGGTGTGCCGGCGAGGACACCGCTCACGGTGCGGCGAACCGACTAGTGGCGGGCGTCTTTACAGCGGCTTTAATGCCCGAGCGGCGAGGATGGGGACGGTCAGCGTGGACCGCTGCGTGCATCCGCAGCCCGGCATCCGGGTTCGTCTCTCAAGGAGCCTGGGGAGTCGCGACGCGCTGACTCCGATGGAGCGGGCGCATAGCCTGCAGCAAAACGGCACTCAGAGAAGGGCACTGACCGTCATGGAGTTATGGCAGCACGGCGATCGGAGGACCGCACACTTGAGTGCTCATGGTTCGGCTCATACCAAACCCCTGGAAGGCGAGTCATGACCACTCCGCCAGCTACTGGAGTGTCCCCCGGTACCCCTGCTGACGGCCCGAATCAGGTGCCACCGCGGCCGCTGCGACCCCCGGGAGTCGGGGCGACTGCCCCGTTGGAACAGCCGCCGCGCCCGCCGAAGCTGCTGCCCCGCCCGGAGAGCTACACGCCCGGCGACGGCCTGCTCGCCTGGATGCCGTTCCGGCCCACCATCCGGATGCGGCTCACCCTGCTGTACGGCGGCATGTTCCTGATGGCCGGGGTGGTGCTGCTGATGCTGATGTACTTCTTCGTCCGGCAGGCCTTCCATGACGTCCAGCTCGGGGCCTTCGACTTCGGCCCCAACGGGGTCAGGCTCAACGGCCAGCCGATGACCTCCGAGCAGGCCAATCAGGTGCTCGCCCAGTACCAGGACGCCCGGGCCAACACCGCCCTGAACACCCTGCTGCGCAAGTCCCTCACGGTGCTGGTCTGCCTCGCCGTGATCGCCTTCATGGCCGGCTACACGATGGCAGGCCGGGTGCTCAGCCCGCTCGGCCGGATCACCCGCACCGCCCGCGAGGTGGCCAGCTCCGACCTGCACCGCCGGATCGAGCTGGACGGGCCGGACGACGAGCTCAAGGAGCTCGCCGACACCTTCGACGACATGCTGGACCGGCTGGACCGCTCCTTCGACTCCCAGCGGCGCTTCGTCGCCAACGCCTCGCACGAGCTGCGCACCCCGCTGGCGATCAACCGCACGCTGCTGGAGGTCCAGCTGTCCGACCCGGCGGCCTCCACCGACCTCCAGCAGCTCGGCAAGACCCTGCTGGCGACCAACGAGCGCAGCGAACAGCTGGTGGAGGGCCTGCTGCTGCTGGCCCGCAGTGACAACGAGCTGGTCGACCGCCGTCCGGTGGAGCTCTCCGAGGTCGCCACCCGCGCGCTGGAGCAGATCCGCCCGGAGGCGGCCCGCCGGGAGGTGGAGCTGCGCGCCTCGCTGGGGCCGACCACGGTGTCGGGCAACGGCGTGCTGCTGGAGCGGATCGCGCTGAACCTGATCCAGAACGCGGTGCGCTACAACCTGGCCGACGGCTGGGTGGAGATCTCGACCTCGGCCGCCCCCGGCGGGGGCGGGGAGCTCGTGGTGACCAACACCGGACCGGTCGTCCCCGGGTACGAGCTCGAGCACATCTTCGAGCCGTTCCGGCGGGTGAAGGGCGCGGACCGGACCCGCAGCGACAAGGGCGTCGGCCTCGGCCTCTCCATCGTCCGCTCGGTGGTCCGGGCACACGGTGGTGCCATCGAGGCCACTCCGCGCGCCGGTGGCGGCCTCACGATGCGGGTACGCATCCCCGGCGCCTGACCACCACCCCAATGCGGGAAGCCGCTGGAACGCAGGTTGGGTTCGCCGGTGGCTAGTGCTGCATCAGGCAACGTTCGCCCTGTAGTGACGCGTCGTCCGGATGTGATCTGGGCGGCGCGTTGTGCGTCATGCTGGGCCGGTGGCTGAGCGTGTGCGGGTCTGAGAAGCCGTTGTCTTTCCGAGAGCGACGGGTGCATTTGCGCTGGTCAGGTATAGGGCCGGTGTTTCGGCGGTAGGAACGGGGGGTCGTGTCGTCCCTACGTGGAGGAGCCGGATGCCGTCGGTGATGGGGTTGCTGGAGGAGCGAGAGCGGGCTGCCCGGCGGCGGGTGGAGGCCCAATGAACCGCCGCCTGCGCGAGGACGTCGACATTCTCCGCCGGGCCACGGTGAAGTCAATCGGTCAGCGCAACACCCGAGGTGGTAGAGGGTGTGGCGTATGGCAAGGATGGGTCGTCCGGGCATGTCGGACGCACAGAAGCGAGAGTTGTGGGACCGCTGGAAGGCAGGGGAGTGTATCAGTGAGATCTCCCGTGCCCTGGGCCGGCCTCCGGGGTCGATCTTCACGATCGTCAAGTCCAACGGCGGATACGTGCCGCCGGTCCGACTCCGTCGACCGGGCTCGCTGACCTTCACCGAGCGGGAGTCGATCTCCCGTGGCCTGGCTCGAGGCGACTCGCTTCGCGAGATCTCTCGTGCCCTGGGGCGTGCCGTATCGACCGTTAGCCGGGAGATCGCCCGCAACAAGGGGGCCAGGCACTACCGGGCCGTGGACGCCGAGGACCGGGCCTGGGACCGTGCCCGGCGCCCCAAACCCTGCCTCCTGGCCACCAATGATCCCCTTCGTGCCCTGGTCGCCGAGAAGCTGGCCGAGGACTGGTCGCCGCAGCAGATAGCCGGGCATCTGGCCAAGACCCAGCCGGCCGACGCTGGGATGCGGGTCAGTCACGAGAGCATCTACAAGTCCCTGTTCATGCAGGCGCGCAAGGTCCTCGCGAAGGAACTTCAGAAGCATCTGCGCTCGGGACGTCCGACCAGGCGGAACATCCACAACACCGTTACCGGGCAGTGGCGTTCACAGATCAAGGATGCGGTCCCCATCCACGAGCGCCCAGCTGAGGCGTGCGATCGCAGGGTGCCCGGACATTGGGAAGGCGACCTCGTGATGGGCAGCGGTGTCACCCAGGTCGCGACCCTCGTCGAGCGCACCACCCGCTTCACCATGCTGGTCCAGCTCGACGGACGCGACACGGCCACCGTCACCGCGAGAATCTCCGCTCAGATGCTGGACCTGCCCGCCCAGCTCAGGAAGTCACTGACCTGGGACCGCGGAATGGAGCTGGCTGCCCACAAGAGCGTCACCGCCGCAACCGGACTGGCCGTCTTCTTCGCCGACCCCCAGAGCCCATGGCAGCGCGGCACCAATGAGAACACCAATCGCCTTCTGCGCCAGTACCTGCCCAAGGGCACCGGAATGGGCCACCTCACCCAGGTCGACCTGGACACCATTGCCCTGCGGTTGACACCCGACCTCGGAGGACCCTCGACTTCGAGACACCGGCCGATAAACTGGAGGCCCTGTTGCGCTGACCGATTGACTTCACCGTGGCCCGGCGGAGAATGTCGACGTCCTCGCGCAGGCGGCGGTTCTCCTGCCGTAGCCGGGCCAGTTCCTCACGCTCGCCGCTCGTTAGGCCGTCGCGTTCGCCGGCGTCGACCTCGGCCTGCTTGATCCAGTCGCGCACCGCGGTCTCGGTCAGGTCGAAGTCCTTGGCCACCTGACCGACCGAGCGGTCCCCGCGTCGGCACAGCTCGACGATCTCGGACTTGAACTCCGGCGTGAACGAGCGGCGAGGGCGCGGCTTCTTCTTCCCCATGCTCTCCATGATGGACATCATCCTTCCGGGGCCGAAGCCCCTGATCTCAGGTGTCCGTCAAAGCGGATCAAGCCCAGGACAGCGAAGTTGGACTGATCTTGTGACTCGGGCGGGGTTGCATGGTCACTTGGCCCAGCCGACCTTGATGGCGCTCTCCGCACTTGGCTCTGACCCGATCGGCGTGAACGCTCCTGTAGGTTCTTCCGGGCGCGTGCGGGCGCGCCATCGGCGGAGGAATAGAGGGAGTGACCGTGGCTGACGAACGGCTTGATGCCGAGTGGCTTCGGAGTTGGTGTGAGCAGACGAGTGCGGCGCTCGCGAAGTTGATCGAGTCATTCCAGGCGCGGTTTGGCTTCGAGCCGGGAAGCAACGTGGTCTTGCATGCTTCGGACAGGAGCCATCGGGCCACCGACGCACTCGTGGAGCTGACCCCGATTCCCTCGGATCTGACCACGATGTACTGGGTGATCGACGAGGTCTCCTTGCCCGATGTGGAGAACGGCTGCTTCGTCCACCCGGCCTCGCTGGTCGCGGACCACTTCCGCGAGTACGGGGCCATCCAAATCGACGGAGAAGAGCCCGCTCTGGTATTTGCCAGCGACGGGGGCGGGCATCTGTTCGCGCTGGCGGGCTCTGGGCGGGTCTGGAGGTCGACCACCGCCTCCTGGTTCGATCAGTTCGATCTCGCCGCGGCCAGTCTTCAAGAGTTCTTCGAGGGGCTCTTTCGACAGATCAGCGGACAGCTCTGACGGCTGGTCAAACGGCGAGCTGGCTAGCAGCGTCATCAGCCTGCGGAAGTCTCGCGGGCTCAGCCCGGTGAACGGAGCTATCAGGGACGGCTCCGACTCCGTGATCACACCAGCCATGCCAAGATCATTCCACGGCTTCAGGGTCCTCCTGCGCGTAGGCCGCCCGGCAGCATTGGACCTGCTCTGTGACCTGATCCATGAACCAGCGCATGATCTCGTAGGGGATGACGTGCTCGTCATGGCTGTGGATGTGGATGGTCGGTTCCAGAGTCGGATCCTCGTCGGGGACGAACGCCGCCAGAAAGCCAACCCCGTGCGTATGCGTCGGTCTACCGGGGATCTCTGCCCACGATGCCGGCGCTGGCACGGCCTCGCTCAGCTCCAGGGTCCAGGCGTCGTCAGGTCCCGCGTAGAAGGACAGGATGGCGTAGTGACGGCCCGCGTGTTCTCTCAGCTCTGCTGGCATGTCCGCAGGCTGCCATAGCCGTCGAGCCGAAGTCGCGCGGATATCCGGCCGAGGACCCCGCCCCTCGGAGCCTCAGCCACGCGGTTCAACCAGCGGTCACGGGACAACCCTTAGACGCCGCTGTAGTGGTTCCGGCTCAGGGTTCGGCGTGCCTGGCGGGACAGGGGCCGAGGTGGGAGTTGTGATCGTTCGCGAAGCTCTGCTCTCCAG
>NZ_JBHUWW010000127.1:0-26949 GCF_042669755.1 Kitasatospora sp. NPDC057223
TTCGCGCTGACCCGGATCGCGGACGCGGACGCGCTGCACCACACGCCGATCGGGGTCCTGCGCAGTGTCCGCCGGCCGGTCTACGACACGTTGATGGCGGAGCAGCTGGAGCGCGCGGTCGCCGAGCAGGGGCCGGGCGACCTCGCCGCCCTGCTCGCCGGCAACGACACCTGGACCATCGCCTGACGTTCCGGTGTTACTCGAATTCCCTTGCCCTACAACGAGATTGCCGGCGCCGGGCGGGCGCCGGATCGAGCAATACCGAAGTCGTCAGATACCGAACGGCAAACCTACGATGTCCGACCAGGACGGCAGCATTGTGCTGACGCGCGTCAGCGAGCATGCCCCGCTCCAACAGAGGAGACTTCATGTCTGCAAACCAGGAGACGGCAGCGCCGGAGGAGACCATCCGCGCGGACGTGTGTGTGATCGGCGCGGGCGTGGTCGGCCTGATCAATGCCATCGCACTGGCCAAGCGCGGCCTGTCTGTCGTCTGTGTCGACCAGCCCACCGAGAAGCAGCTCGCCAGCTACAAGGTGGGTGAGTCGCTGCTGATCTACTCCAACGCCTTCCTGCGGGTCCTCGGCGAGTTGGACGACTCCCTGAACAAGTCGTTCGCCAAGGCGGGCTTCTGGATGGCCCACGGCATGGAGGGGAAGACCGAGTTCGACGAGTCCGTCTCGGAGTGGGGATTCGAGAGCGAGCTGCCCCAGCACTGGATAGACAAGGCCGAGAACCCGCTCTTCCCCCGGGTGATGTTCCAGGACGCGCAGATCGTCCGGCCCGAGATCGAGGCGGAACTGCGGGACCTCGCGCGGAAGATGGACGGACTGACCTTCCTCGACCGGGGTCTGGTGCGGGACGTCGAGCTGGGTGACGGCGACAGCGACCACCTCCTGACCTGGAGCTCGCGCAACAAGAAGGAGGGCGGGCAGATCTCCGCCCGCTGGATGGTCGACTGCTCGGGCCAGGCGAGGCTGCTGGCCCGCCGCTTCGGCCACGACCTCCCGCTCGACGAGGAGTTCAGCACGACCGCCGCCTGGGCGCAGTTCGCCAACTGCACCGACGAGCTGTTCGACGAGCGCTGGACGTACCACTTCCCGGACGGCGACACCGCGCAGCGCGACCGCAACACCCTCCACCTGTGGGGCGAGGACTACTGGATCTGGGTCATCAGGCTCGGCGGGGACCGCGTCAGCATCGGGGTCACCTACCACCGGGGCCGGCCTCCGGAGGAGGGCAACGCCCGCGAGGTTTTCTGGAAGATCCTGCGCCGCTACCCGATCCTGGACTGGCTCACCGAGGAAAACGTCCTCGAGTTCAGTGCCTACAAGGACGTCCAGCACTGCACCGACACCTTCGTCTCGCCCCGGCGCTACGCGATGGTCGGCGACGCCTCGTCGATCATCGACGCGTACTACAGCCAGGGCATCTCGCTCTCCATGACCACCTCCTGGCACGTCGCCAACATCGCCCAGCGCGACATCCAGGAAGGCACCCTGGACACGGGGTACCTGGACCACGTCAACCGGGCCGTGACCGCGGACTGGCGGATCATGCGCTCGATGGTGCGCTCCAAGTACAGCACGGCGATCGGTGACAGCCGCTTCTTCATCCTCGACCACCTGCTGGACCTCACGGTGTTCGGCGCAGCGATGCTCGGCCGGTTCCGCTCGGCCCGCTGGCTGGTGGAGACCGGCGGCCGGACGGCCGAGGAGAACGCGGAGCACGTACGGCTGCGGGAGGGCCTCTCCCGGCGGCTGTACCTCTCGCAGTCGGCGCCCTGGCACCGCCTCGACCCGCACACGGTCGCGGGCCTGGTGGAGGGTTGGCACCGGGGCCTGGAGCGCAGGGCCAAGTGGCGTCTGGAGAACGGCGAGGACCTCCCGCCGACCAAGGCCGGCATGCGCGCGTACGCGGCGCTGCCCGGCATCTGGCGGCTGGCCTACCTGAACCGGCTGCCGAAGGCGGACCTCACCCTCAAGGCCGTGAAGGAGCCCGGTTTCACCTCCGTCCGGGGCACCGAGTACCGGCCGCCGGTGATGGCCGTCTCGGGCAGTCTGGTCCTGGCCCTCGTCACGGCCGGCACGCTGTTCGACATCGCGGACACCAACGTGCGGAAGCTGAAGAAGCTGGGCCGGATCCTGCGCAACCGGAACTCCCGGAGGTAGCAGCCCCTCCCGAGGATCGCCGCCGCGCCGCCGAGGACCAGCCCGGCGGCGCGGCGGCATGTCCGGTGCCCGGGGCCGGCCGGGAGTTCGGCCGGAAAATCAACTAGGCTGCCCGGCAAGGCAATATGACTGACGGACCGTCAAGGCATCCGCCGGCCGGCGCTGTCGGCGACGAGTCCGCCCGGTGAACGGAGAGACACTGTGACGATCCTGGTGACGGGTGTGCGGGGCCGGGTGGGCCGCGCCGTGCTCGACCAGCTCCTGGCCGGCGGCGAGGCCGTGCGGGCCGCCAGCAGCAGTCCGGGGGAGCTGGACCTGCCCGAGGGCGTCGAGGGCGTCCGCTTCGGCGACGGCGGCGCGGAGGCGTTGCCGGCCGCGCTGGCCGGTGTGCGCAAGGTCTTCCTCTACGCCGTGCGCGGCGGCGTCGCGGACTTCGTGGCGGCGGCGAAGGAGGCGGGCGTGGAGCACGTGGTGCTGCTCTCCTCGCTCTCCGTCGAGTCCCAGGACGCCGAGACGGACGTGATAGCGCGGTCCCATCTCGTGGTGGAGCAGGCCCTGTCGGCCTCGGGCATCGACTGGACGTTCGTGCGCCCCGGCGCCTTCGCCACCAACACGCTGCAGTGGTCGGGCCCGATCCGTGCCGAGCGGCGAGTGCGGTTGGCCTACCCGGAGGCCTACGGCGAGCCCGTGCACGAGTCGGACATCGCCGAGGTGTCGGTCCGCGCCCTGCTGGAGGACGGGCACCGCAACACCGCCTACCGCGTGCTCGGCCCGGAGTCGCTCAGCTCGCGCCAGCAGGTGGAGCAGATCGCCGACGCGATCGGCGAGCCCGTCGCGGTGACGCCGATCAGCCACCAGCAGCAACGCGATGAGCTGCTGCGGTTCCTGCCCGGGCCGGTCACCGACACCCTGCTCTCCTACCAGGCCCGCCGGGACGGCGTCCCGGGGAAGCCCGAGGGCGACGTGCAGGCGGTGCTCGGCCGGCCGGCGCGGCCGTTCGCACAGTGGGCGTGGGAGCACGCGGAGGCCTTCCGCTGACACCCGCGGCCGTGGCCGGTCACCCGCCGCCGGAGAGTCCGAGGGCCTGGAAGTCGGTCTGGCCGAAGGCGTCGTTGACGAACACGTTGGTGAGCCGCGGGTTGCGGTAGGCCAGCGCCTTCTCCGCGACGAGCGGCAGGAAGTATGCCCCGTCGACGACCTTGTGGTTGATCTGCTTGTACAGCTCGCCGGCCTTGGCCGGGTCGGGCTCGGCGGTGGCCCGGTCGAACAGCCCGTTGATCTCCGGGTCGTTGATCTCCGAGTAGTTGGTGTTGCCGGTGGCGGTGATGAGGCGGCCGTCGGTGAGCGGCTGCAGGAAGGCGGAGCCGGTCGGGTAGTCGGGGATCCAGCCCATGACGACCAGGCCGTAGCCCTTGCTGTGAACGACGTTCGGCGCACCGACCACCGAGGAGAGCAGTTGGGCCTCGTACTGGTCGATGGCGGCGTCGACACCGACGGCTTTCAGCGCGGCCTGCAGGGCGGTGGCGGAGTCGATGTCCTTGGGCCTGGAGCTGCGGACCGCGATGGTGGTGCTGAAGCCGTTCGGCTTGCCGCAGGCCGCCAGTTCCTCCCTGGCCTTCACCAGGTCGGGCTTGCCGTCGGTGAGGCCGAACGGGTCGTAGTCGTCCGAGCCGAGGATGTCCGGGGGCAGCATCGAGCCCGACAGGGAGCCGGCCGTGCTGCCGCCGCGGGTGGTCTGCAGGGCGGTGGTGTCGGCCGCGTAGAGGACGGCCCTGCGGCAGTGGACGTTGTCGAACGGCGCGACCCGCTGGGCCACCGAGACGTACCGCAGGGCGCCGGTGTACGGGTTGTCGGTGTTCTTCTTGAGCCCCGGATCGGCCAGCACCTTGGCCCTGGCCGCCGGGGACAGACCGGTCTGGCCCAGGTCGAGGTCGGCCGAACCGTCCAGCAGACGGGCGTCCACGTCGTCGGCGGCGGTGCTGATGGTCAGCTTGACCACGTCCGGCAGGGCCTTGCGGAACGGGTCGGTGGACTGGTCCCAGTTCTCGTTGCGGACCAGTTCGTAGGCCTTGCCCGGCTGAGCCGAGCTGAACCTGTACGGGCCGCTGGAGACGGGTTTGTCGGCGTACTTGGCGCCGGTGTCCAGCTTCTGCGGGACGGGCGAGGCCGAGCCCATGGCCAGCAGGTAGGGGAAGTCCGCGTTCGGCTTGGCCAGGCTGAAGACGACGGTGCTGTCGTCCGGCGTGGTGACCGATTTCAGTCCCAGCCTGCCGGGGTCGGTGTCGGTGTAGGGGCCCTTGTAGTTCTGGCCCTGGTCCAGCTCGTTGATCAGTGAGGTCGGGCCGCCGGGGAGGACGTCCTGCGCGAAGACCCGCTCGACGCCGTACTTGACGTCCTTCGAGGTGATCGCCGAGCCGTCCTCGAACTTCAGCCCCGGCCTGAGCCTGAAGGTGTACGTCCTGCCGTCGGCGGAGACCGCCGGCTGGGCCGTGGCCAGGTCGGGGACGAGCTGCAGGCCCTCCTTGCCCGGCTTCGCGTCGTAGGCCAGCAGGGTGCGGGCGTAGAAGCGCTCGAAGTTCCACGTCGAGCTGTAGTAGGCGCGGGCCGGGTCGAGCGAGTCGAGGTCGAAGCCCGACCAGAGTTTGAGGGTGCCGCCCTTCTCGGCGGACGGGTTCGCCACCTTGCCCACCGCCGCGTCGAACCCGGCCGTGGGCCCGGCGGTGGTCGGTGACGCACCGCCCGGCGGCGTCTGCCCGCCTCCGCCGTTGCCGTCCGGCAGGTGGGAGAGGGCGATCACCGTCGGTACGACGCCGGCGGCGACCAGGCCCAGACTGGCGAGCAGGATCGTCCGTCCGCGTGAGGGCCTGCGGGCGGGCCCGGCGGGCCGGCCGGCGGAGAGCGTGTCGAAAGCGAGGGCGTCCAGCGGTGTGGTGGGGCCGGGCGCGGCCCGGTCCGGCAGCGGCGCCGGCGGGATGAGCGGGGGCACCGGCAGGTCGGTGACGGTCGGCAGCCGTTCAGCCGGTGGCACCGGAGGCAGTGTGGCCGGGGCCTTGCGGGCCGTCGGGGCAGGAGCCGCCGGTGCCCGGTCGGCGGGAGCGGGCCTGCCGGGGCCGGCTTCCGCCCGTGCGGGTTCCACCGGTGCGGTTTCCACCGGTGCGGGGAGAACCGCCGCCAGGGCCCGGGCGGTCTGCTCCGCGGTGGCGCGCAGGAGGGGATCCTTGGTGAGCAGGCCGGTCAGCGCCTGCTCCAGCCGCCCGGCGTGCCGGGGCGGCCGGGGGTCGCGGGTCAGGATCGCGACGTAGAGCGCGGTGAGGGTCGAGGCCGTGAACGGTGCCTCGCCCTCCACGGCGGTGTAGAGGGTGGCGCCGAGTGCCCACAGGTCGCTCGCCGCGTCGGCCCGGTTGCCCTCCAGTTGCTCCGGCGCCATGTAGGCCGGGGTCCCCAGGATCGTTCCGGTGCTGGTGAGCGCCATCGTGGCGTCGGCCATGCTGGCGATGCCGAAGTCGGTGAGGACGACCCGGCTGCCGCTGAGCAGGATGTTGTCGGGCTTGAGGTCCCGGTGGACGACCCCGGCCGAGTGCGCCACGGTGAGCGCCTCCAGGATGGCCGTGCCGATCCGGGCGACCCGCTCCACCGGGAGTCTGCCCTGCTCCCGGATCGTCGCGGCCAGGGATGCCCCGACCACGAACTCCATGACGATGACCGGGGCGCCGTGGTGTTCCGCCACGTCGTGGACGGTGATGATCCCCGGGTGGTTCAGGCCGGCCGCCGAACGGGCCTCGCGCATCACCCGTTGGAGCAGCAGTTCGCGTTGACCGTCGTTCAGTCCGGGCGGGAACAGGATCTCCTTGACGGCCACGTCACGGTGCAGGGTCTCGTCCCGCCCCCGCCACACCCGCCCCATTCCGCCCTGCCCGACGGGTTCGACCAGCCGGTACCGCCCACCGATCAACTCGCCACGTGCCTCAGTCACGACCGACACGATAGGGATTCGCGCAGCCGCCCGATGACCAGACGTGACGATCCGCCAAGGGCGTTACCAGACGGTGACGTGACCGCGGGCGGCCGCGCCGCGGATCCGGCCGTCGGCGCGGCCGGATCCGGGGCTCAGTGGTGGCCGTCCTGCTGCCGCTTCTGCTCCTCCTGCTCCTCCAGCTGTTCCTGCTCCGCGCGGACGGCCTCCTCGGCCGCCTCCTGGGCGCTGCGGACCTCGGCGGCCACCTCGTCGGCCGGGCGCCGGACGAGGCGGCCGCCGTGGCGGGCGGCGAGCGCGTCGGCGGCGTCCGGGGTGTGCTCCCGGACTTCGGCGATCAGCAGGCTGCCGCCCTCGGCGAGGCCGCTGCTGTAGACGGTAAGGCCTTCGGCGGCGTCCTGGAAGCGCTTGATCTCGGCCACGCCGCCCAGCACGGTACCGGCCGTCCAGCCGAGGAAGACCCCGACCGGGCCGCCGATCAGGCCGATCAGGCCGCCGACGATCCCGCTCACCACGGTCGGGGTGCCGGCTCCGTGCACCCAGCTCTCGGGTACGTCGAGCAGGCCCTCGGGCGACCGCTCCAGGACGGCCGCCTGCCGCACTCCGGGCAGTTCCTTGACCTCCTCGTAGGCGGCGCCGGCCGCCGCCGCGTCGTCGAAGGTGATGAACAGCATGGTGGGGGAGTCCGGCATCGGATGACCTCTCGACGTGCCTGCGGGCTTTCGCTGCACGATAGTCCGTCGGGGCGCCGCCGGTCCCGAGGCGCCGGTGGGCGGCGGTCGTGATCGCGTCGCGTGCGGGCGTGATGACCGCCTGCCGACCGGCCGGCGACCGCTCGACCACGGACGGGTGAAGTCCTGCCGGTACTTGATCAGTTCGGCCTCGCGGCGGGGTGCGCCGGCGGGATACTGGCACGGTTGCTGCCATCCGCGCCCGACCGAGGACGACAATGCCCATCAAGCACTACGGTGTGCTCTCCGCCCGCGCTGTGGCGCGTCGCCGGGAGGGTGCGGCCGACAGTCCGCACTACCAGATCCACCTGCGCGACGACGCCGGTACGAACTACCGGGCGGCCGTCAACGTGCTGTCGGACCAGGCCCCTTCCGAGCTGCTGTACGCCGTGGCCGACGACTTCCGGCACCCGCTGACGGGCAGTCTCCCGGCGGCGGGCGCGGGCTGGACGGAGCTGTCGTCGGCGCCGGACGGCGGCGGGCTCGACTTCATCCGGGGCAACCTCTTCGACCCGGCCTCGATGCGGACCCTGCCGCCCGACCTGCCGGGCGTCGACAACGACCTGGCGGATCTGCTGGACCACTACGTCGAGCGCGCGATCGCCGACCCGGCGGTGGGGCTCTGGGTGTTCGGCCAGCGCTGGCCGACCGAGGCGAAGGTGCCGGACAAGGTGTTCGGGTTCCTGCCGGGCAACGGCGTCCACGACATCCACATGAACCAGGGCAACGGCGGCAGCCACCGCCAGGACAACGGCGTCCGGCAGGACGGCGCGCTGCTCGTGCACCTGCCCTCGGAGCGGCGCTGGGTGGCGGTGTTCCTCGCCTTCCAGTCGCAGGCCTTCCACACCGACGATGTGACGGGCAATCCGATCGACACCGCCCCGCCCCGGCCGCAGGGCGGATCGAAGCCGCTGCGGATCGTCGCCGCCCTGGTCAACCCGCCCGGCCCCGAGCCGGAGGCCGAGACCGTCACCCTGCTCAACACCTCGGCGGCCGCGGTCGAGCTGGCCGGCTGGCAGCTGGCGGACACCCGCAAGCAGCGGTTCCCGCTGCCCGGGCAGCGGGTCGCCCCCGGCGCGACCGTCACCGTGGTGACCGGCGGCTCCCGCTTCCGGCTCGGCAACCACGGTGGCGCGATCACCCTGCTGGACCCGGCGGGGCTGAAGGTCCACGGCGTCGCGTACACCGAGCGGCAGGCCGCCCGGGAGGGCGAGAGCATCGCCTTCTGAGCGGACGGCCCCGCCCGCGCCGGACGCCGGATGCGTTCAGCGCGGGTACGTCCTCGTCACCTTGCCCTTGAAGTCCGCCGTCAGGTGGCCGCCGCCGTAGGAGTCCGAGACGTAGACCAGGATCTCGGGCGCCTTGGTGAACACGGACCAGTCGATGATGATGTAGTGGCTGGTGGGGTTGTCGACGCCGAGCTCGTTGTCGCCCTTCTGCAGGAGCGCGGGCAGCGTGTCCCAGTCGACGTCCTTGAGGTCCACCGCCTTCTGGTTGGTCAGGGTGCCGCCGAAGCCGGGGGTGAGGGCGGCCTTGCCGCCCCGGTACTCGAACCTGTCGTAGAGCTTGGGGTTCGTCTGCAGCGGCGCCTCGGCGTACGCGTACTCCGGGTAGACGGTCATCCTGGTGACCTGGGTGCCGCCCATCACCGGGGTGAGGGCCGCGACCACCGAGCGGACGCCGGCCGGGGTGAGCAGGTTCGCGCTGTCCGCCGGCGCCTTGGCCGGCGGGGTGCTGCTCGGGGGCGGCACCTGCGGTGCCGTGCTCTGCGCCACGGGGACGACCGGGGTGGTGCCGGCGGGGGCGGAGGCGGAGGCCTGCGGGCCGGTGCCGCCGGTGCGCGAGTCGTCCTGGAGGCCCTGGACGACCGTCCACCCCGCGACCGCGGCCAGGACCACGCCGAGGGCGAGGCCCGACCGGAGCGCGGTGCGCCGGGTGCGGGGGCGCGGCGGCTGCGGTATCGCCCAGGTCGGTGTCCGGTCCTGCGGCACCGGCCCGGAGGGCGGGGCGTCGGACGGCGCGGCGGACGGCGCGGCGGGCGCGACCGGGAACCCCTGCTGCGCCGGCCGCTGCTGGAGCCGGAAGGTGTCCGCCGTGACGCGCTCGGCGTCGGCCAGCAGCCGGTCGAGGTGGGCGGCGTCCGGGCGGGCGGCCGGGTCCCGTACGAGCAGGGCCGACAGGACGCCGGCGAGCGGCCCGGACCGGGCGGCCGGCGGCAGCGGCTCGTCCAGGACGGCGGCCAGCGTGGCGAGGCTGGTGGCGCGGCGCAGCGGGTGGTGGCCCTCGACGGCCACGTAGAGCATCATCCCGAGCGACCAGAGGTCCGAGGCCGGATTGCCCTCCTCGCCGCGGATCCGCTCCGGCGCGATGTACTCCGGCGAGCCGATCAGGGAGCCGGTCGTGGTGAGGCTGGTGGACTCCCGGAGGGCGGCGATGCCGAAGTCGGTGAGCACCGGCGTGCCGTCGGGCCGCAGCAGGACGTTTCCGGGTTTCACGTCACGGTGCTGGATGCCGGCCGCGTGGGCGGCGCTCAGCGCGGACAGCACGCCCCGGCCGAGCCGGGCCGCCTCGGCGGACGTCATGGGGCCCCGGGTCAGGCGGTCGTGCAGGGAGCCGCCGGTGACCAGCTCCATCACCAGCCAGGGGTGCGGGTACTCGGCGACGTCCACGATGTGATGGATCGTCACCACGTTGGGGTGGTTGAGCCGGGCCAGCGAACGGGCCTCGCGCAGCACCCGCTCGCGCAGGACGGCCGCGGCCCTCGGGTCGCCGTCGAGCATCACCGGATCGGGCGGCCGGACCTCCTTCAGGGCGACCTCGCGGTGCAGTGCGGTGTCGCGGGCCCGCCAGACCAGGCCCATGCCGCCGCCGCCGAGGCGTTCCAGCAGTTCGAACCGACCGTCGACGAGCTGAGTGCCCGGCCCCCCAGTGTTCATGGCCGTCATCGTAGGGGGCGCGGTGAGGCAGTCCCAAAAGGGGCCGGTGTCAGCGTTTGGCCGGTTTGGCCGCGGCCCGCCGGCGGGCGACGAAGAAGCCGATCAGCAGGCCGACGAGCAGGGTCACGGTGAGCACGACCCACAGCGGCATCGTGACGGTGGCGACCCACAGCTTGATCGAGACGGATCCGGTGTTCGCGGCGATGAACCAGACGGCGAGTACCGCGAGCACGGCGATCCCGATGGTCCGCAGCCGCATGTTGCGGCCCTTGACGGTGATCGTCGGCGGGGCGTGGGGCGGAGGTGTGTTCTGCGCCATGTCCTCAGTATGGCGCGATCCGGCCGGTCGGTCCTGTTCGGGCGGCGTGCCCGCGGGTCAGCCCGCACCGAGCGGGCTGCGCATGGCCTCCTCCACGATCGCGTTCAGGTGGGCGTGGTGGGCGCCCCGCCAGTAGACCTGCTCGCAGGCGGTGCACTGCGCGAACACGTCGTACGCCCGCTCGGTGCCGTCCTGGAGCTGCCCGGTCACGGAGGCCTTGGTGGCGGTGCGGAGCGTCCCGTTGCATGCCGTGCACCGCGTCCAGGGCGCGAGTTCGGGAGCGAACCGGGAGAGGACGTCCTTCAGCTGGTCGGCCGGGCGGTGACTGTAGACGTAGGCGCCCGCCCAGAGCTCCCGGCGCCGCAGCAGCCCGCGGTCGCGGGAGAGCAGCACGCGCTGCTCGGCGGCCGAGCGCGCGGCCAGGGCCGGGTCGCCGATGTCGGGGTTCTCGTAGGCGGCGTCGATGCCGAGCAGCCGCAGCCGCCTGGTGAGCGTCCCGAGGTGGACGTCGAGCAGGAACCGGGCCGGGCCCGCGAGTTGCTGGGGCCTGCTGACGGCGCGCACCGACACCTCGTCCCCGTCGCGGGGGACGTGCGAGGTGTGCACCGGCCGGCCGCCGGTGAGCAGTGTGCCGACCTCGGTGAGCGGTACGCCGAGGGATTCCACGAGGTGGCCGATCGTCGAGGCGCCGTCGGTGCGCACCCGGGACCGCTCCGCGCGGTGCGCCGAGGCGACGAAAACGTGCAGCTCGGGGGCGAATCCGATCCAGATCTCCGGTCTTTCCACGCCGCCAGCATGCCAGGGCGGGGGGCGGCGCTGCCAGCGTTTTCCGGCCGCTTCCGCCCTTCGAGGCACTGAGTGCCTTTACCGAGTGGCACTCGGTGCCTTATGGTCGCCGAGGGTGCGTGACGCACGTGCACCCGGCCAGGTACGAGGAGTCCGGCGGGCCGGCCCCCTCGCTCTGCTTCCCCCACTCCACAAGGAGTCGCCATGGAACTCCTCATCGCTCCCGTCGCCGCCGCTCCCACTGCCGAACCGGACGCCCCTGGCGCCGAGTTGGCGTACCGGCGCTGCCGCTGGTGCCGGGCCGCCTCGGCGCCGACCTGTCTGCTCTGCCCGGTCTGCGGATCGGCCGACCTCGCCGAACAGCGAAGCTCCGGCGCCGGTACCGTGCTGCGCCGGCTGCCCGCCGGGCCGCGCGGGCTGTACCGCCTGACGCCGTACGCGATCGCGCTCGACGAGGGCTTCACCGTCCGGGCCGCCGTACTGGGCGACCTTCCCGGCGCCGTCGCGGCCGGCACCAGGGTCCAGTTGGCGACCGGTGCCGGTACCGGCCGGCTGCTCACCTTCCGGACGTCGTCCGACCGCTTCGCCGGCCACTCGGGCGGCCACTCGGGCGGCCGTGCGCCGGCCGTCGTCCGGCCGGTGCACGGCGGCCCCGGGGCCTGGGGCGCCTGACGCGGCGCGGCCGCCGCGCCGGGACTACCCGAGGGTCGCCCGCTGAAGCCCGGAGTCGCTCTCGCCGACCGGCCCGGCGTCCGGCGCGAACTCCTCGGCCCGGGCCGTCCGGGGCAGCAGGACGGTCAGGGCCAGGAAGACGGTGAGCAGGCCGGCCTGGACGAGCAGCGCGTGGTGGAACCCCTCGCTGAAGCGGCCCGCCTCGGCCTGCGCGAAGAACACGGAGCCGAACACGGCGACTCCGATGGAGCCGCCGACCGACTGCACGGCGGACAGGACACCCGAGGCCGAGCCGATCTCGTCGTCGTCGACGGCGCCCAGGACGAAACTGAACAGGGCGGCGATCACCAGGCCGGCGCCGATGCCGCAGACGGTGACACCGGGCACGATGCCCCAGATCGAGAACGATCCGGAGTCGTCGAGCTCGAACCAGAGCAGCGCCGCGCCGGCCAGTTGGACGACCGGGCCGACCTGGAGCACCGACCGTCCGATCCGCTCGGCCAGGAAGGCACCGCTGACGGCGCCGCCGATCGCCGTCCCGACGGCCAGCGGCAGGTTGCCCAGCCCGGCCTCGCCGGCGGTGAACTGGCGGCCGATCTGCAGATAGAGGGTCAGCACCAGCTGACTGCCGACCAGTCCGGCGAAGAACAGCGCGATCCCGCCGAGCCCCACGGTGAACGCGCGCTTGCGCAGCAGGGCGGGGGCCACCAGGGGCTCGCGCCCCCGTACGGCGGTGCGCCGCTGCTGGGCGGCGAAGAGGCCGAAGCCGACGGCCGAGGCGGCCAGGCTGAGCCAGGTCCACAGCGGCCAGCCGTCCTGCTGCCCCTGGTTGAGGGGCAGCACGAGCAGGGCGCAGGAGACCGCGACCAGGGCCGCGCCGACGGTGTCGATCCGCAGGGTGCGGTCGCCCGGCCGCTTCGGGACGACCTTCGCGGCGACGGCCAGGGCGGCGAGGCCGATCGGCAGGTTGACCAGGAAGACCGAACGCCAGCCGAGGCCGAACAGGTCGCCGGAGATGAGGCCGCCGCCGAGGACGGGCCCGATGATGCCGCCGAGCCCGAGGACGGGCCCGAAGATGCCGAACACCTTGGTGAGTTCGGCGCCGGAGAAGTTCTCCCGCAGCAGGCCCAGGCCCTGCGGGAGGAGCATCGCACCGGCGGCGCCCTGGAGCAGCCGGCAGGCGATCAGGACCTCGATGCTCGGCGCGACGGCGCACAGCAGGGAGGTCGCGGTGAAGGAGGCCAGTCCGATCAGGAACATCGTGCGCCGGCCGAAGCGGTCGCCGAGGCGGCCGCCGAGCACCAGCCCGGCGCCGAGGGTGAGCGCGTAGCCGCCGATCACCCACTGCAGGCCGACGGGGCTCGCGCCCAGCGACTGCTCCAGGGCGGGTCCGGCCACGTTGACGATGGACGCGTCGAGGAGGTCCATGACCTCGGCGACGAGCATCACCGCGAGGATCAGCCACCGCCCCGGGTGCGGGGCCGCGCGGGGTGTCTCGACGGGTGTCTCGACGGGTGTCGCGACAGGGTCGGAAGCCATGTTACCTCGGATCATTGGTTACCAATTCAGTTGCCAATATTATTGGCAATATCGAGAGTATCCTGAGCCGCATGGATGTCAACCAGGACCCTCCCCCGGGCCCGCCCGCAGCCCCCGCTCCCGCTCCGGCCCCCGTCGGCGTCCTCCGCGACCGCATGCGGCAGCTGACCGTGCGCCAGCAGCGCTTCGAGCGGCACCTGGGCAGGCGGCTGCACGTGGACGCCGCCGGGCTCGCGGTGATGGACCACCTCGTCAACGTCGGTCCGGCCACCCCCAGCGACCTCGCCCGCCGGCTGGACACCTCCACCGCGGCGATGACCCTGGTGATCGACCGCCTCGTCGCCTCCGGCCACGCCACCAGGCAGCCGCACCCCACCGACCGGCGCAAGGTGATCGTCGCCCCCGCCGACGACTGGGAGGCGACCGCCCACCAGTACGTGGAGCCGCTGATCCACGGCGTCGCGGAACTCGCCGCGGCCATGACGCCCGAGGAGACGGCCGCGGTGTCGGCCTTCCTGGAGCGCATGGTCGGCGTCTACGACCGCGCCACCAGCTAGTACTCGGCCGTCCCGAAAATTCCCGGGGCGGCGCTGTCGGATCCGGGCGCGGACGTTCGTAGTACAGGTGAGGGGTCGCCCGCGAGGGGCGTTCCCGGAGCGCAGGAGATGATGCGAGATGCAGTACCTGGTTTCCGTGATCAGCGACACGACCGAGACCGGCACCCCGGAGGAGGAGGCCGCGATCGACATCTTCAACGACCGCCTCCGGGCCGGGGGCAACTGGGTGTTCGCCGGCGGCCTCGGCGGGCCCGACACGGCCACGGTGATCGACAACCGCGGTACGGAGGCGCTGCTCACCGACGGGCCCTTCGTGGAGTCGAAGGAGCTGGTCATCGGCTTCTGGATCATCCAGGCCGCCGACCTCGACGTGGCGCTCGAACTGGCGGCCGACGGGTCGAAGGCCTGCAACCGGAAGGTCGAGGTGCGGCCGTTCCTGTGAGCGCGACCGACGCCGGGGAGGCGGTCGCCCGGGCCCACCGCGAGGAGTGGGCCCGGGTGGTCGCCGCCCTGGCCCGGCGCTTCGGTGACCTCGACATCGCCGAGGAGGCGGCCGCCGAGGCGTTCGCGACCGCCGTCGAGCGGTGGCCGGTCGACGGCGTGCCCCCCGGCCCCGGTGCCTGGCTGACCACCACCGCCCACCGCAAGGCCATCGACCGGGTCCGGCGCGAGAACAGGCGCGGCGACAAGCAGGAGGAGGCTCAGCTGCTGTACGACGACGAACCGCCCGCGCCCCCCGGCGCCGTCGAGGACGAGCGGCTCCGGCTGATCTTCACCTGCTGCCACCCGGCGCTGGCCATGGAGACCCGGGTGGCGCTGACCCTGCGCATGGTCGGCGGACTGACCGTGTCCGAGATCGCCCGGGCCTTCCTGGTGCAGGAGACCGCGATGGGCCGGCGGATCACCCGCGCGAAGGCCAAGATCAAGACGGCGCGCATCCCCTACCGGGTCCCGTCCGCGCAGGACCTCCCGGCGCGCGTGTCCGGCGTACTGGCCGTCCTCTACCTCGTCTTCAACGAGGGCTACCTGGCCACCGGCCCAGGCACCGGTCCGGTGCGCCACGAGCTGACCGCCGAGGCGATCCGGCTCACCCGGCTGGTCCGCGCCCTGCTGCCGGACGACGGCGAGGCGGCCGGGCTGCTGGCGCTGATGCTCCTCGTCGAGGCCCGCCGCGACGCCCGGGTCTCGCCGGGCGGCGAACTGGTCACCCTCGACGAGCAGGACCGCGGGGCCTGGGACACGGCGCTGATCGCCGAGGGCCACCGGCTGGTACGCGAGCGGCTGGCCGCCGGTGCGGCTCCGGGCCGCTACCAGATCCTCGCGGCGATCAACGCGGTGCACACCTCCGCCCGTGACGTGCGCGACACCGACTGGTGGCAGGTCGTCGCCCTCTACGACCAGCTCGTCCGCCTCGATCCGTCGCCGGTGGTCGCGCTCAACCGGGCCATCGCGGTCGCCGAGCTGGACGGGCCCGAGGTGGCGTTGGCGGCCGTCGACCGGCTCGACGACAGGCTGGCCGGCTACCACGCCTACCACGCGACGCGCGCCGACCTGCTGCGCCGGCTGGGCGACGGTCCGCGGTCGCGCGCGGCCTACGACCGGGCCATCGAGCTGGCGGGCAACACCGCCGAGATCGCCCACCTGACCCGCCGCCGCGACCGGCTGGGGCAGGATCCCCCGCCGCAGGGCGGGTAGCACGAAGGCTGCGCTGCGCCCGTTTATGCAACTGATTGCATAAGCGGCGTCCGGTCGCCTACCGTGTGGTAACCGCTTCCGAGCTGCGACAGCCCCACGGCGAGGCGGACACGGCCCGAGGAGAGACCGGATGACTGCCTATCCCCACCTGCTGAGCCCCCTGGACCTCGGCTTCACCACGCTGCCCAACCGCGTGCTGATGGGCTCCATGCACGTCGGGCTGGAGGAGGCCGAGAACGGCTTCGAGCGGATGGCCGAGTTCTACGCGACGCGCGCCCGGGGCGGCGTCGGCCTGATGGTCACCGGCGGCATCGCCCCCAACGAGCAGGGCCGGCCCTGGGCCGGCGGCGCCAAGCTGACCACCGAGGCCGAGGCCGAGCAGCACCGGGTCGTCACCGACGCCGTCCACCGCGCGGGCGCGAAGATCGCGATGCAGATCCTGCACTTCGGCCGCTACGCCCACCACGAGGACCTGGTGGCCCCCAGCGCGCTGCGGGCGCCGATCAGCGCGTTCACCCCGCACGAGCTCACCGGCGACGAGATCGAGCAGACCGTCGAGGACTTCGCCCGCGCGGCCGTGCTCGCCCGGCGGGCCGGTTACGACGGCGTCGAGATCATGGGCTCCGAGGGCTACCTGATCAACGAGTTCATCGCCGCGCCGACCAACCACCGCACCGACCGCTGGGGCGGCTCGTACGAGAACCGGATGCGCTTCCCGGTCGAGATCGTCCGTCGGGTGCGCGAGCGGACCGGGCCCGACTTCATCCTGATGTACCGCCTCTCCATGCTCGACCTGATCCCCGGCGGCTCGACCCTCGACGAGGTGATCACGCTCGCCCGGGAGGTCGAGGCGGCCGGCGCCACCATCATCAACACCGGCATCGGCTGGCACGAGGCCCGGATCCCGACCATCGCGACCTCGGTGCCGCGCGGCGCCTACACCTGGGTCACCAAGAAGGTCATGGGCGCGGTCGGCATCCCGCTGGTCACCAGCAACCGCATCAACACCCCGGAACTGGCCGAGCAGTTGCTCGCGGACGGGCACGCGGACCTGGTCTCACTGGCCCGCCCGCTGCTCGCCGACCCCGACTTCGTCGCCAAGGCCCGCAGCGGCAGCCCGGAGGCCATCAACACCTGCATCGGCTGCAACCAGGCCTGCCTCGACCACACCTTCAGCGGGCGGATCACCTCCTGCCTGGTCAACCCGCGCGCCTGCCACGAGACCGAACTCGTGCTCGGCCCGACCCGCCGGCGCCGGCGGATCGCCGTGGTCGGCGCCGGACCGGCCGGGCTCGCCTTCGCCGTCACGGCCGCCGGGCGGGGGCACGAGGTGACCCTCTTCGACGCCGCCGCCGAGATCGGCGGCCAGCTGAACATCGCCCGCCGGGTGCCCGGCAAGCAGGAGTTCGACGAGACGATCCGCTACTACCGCCACCAGCTCCGGGCCCACGGCGTCGACGTCCGGCTCTCCACCACCGTGACCGCCGGGGATCTGGCCGGTGGCACCTTCGACGAGATCGTCCTCGCCACCGGTGTCACTCCCCGCACCCCGGCGATCCCGGGCGTCGGCCACCCGAGCGTGCTGAGCTACCTGGACGTGCTCCGCGACAGGGCCGAGGTGGGGGAGCGGGTGGCGATCCTCGGCGCCGGCGGCATCGGCTTCGACGTGGCCGAGTACCTCACCGGCCCGGCGCCCGGCGACGGAGCAGGCGGAGCAGGCGGGGCCGACCGGTTCCTCGCGCAGTGGGGCGTGGACCGCGAGCACCGCACGCCCGGCGGGGTGACGGCTCCCCGCCGCAGCGCCTCGCCGCGCACCGTCCACCTGGTGCAGCGCAAGGAGGGCAAGGTCGGCGCGGGCCTGGGGAAGACCACGGGCTGGATCCACCGCACCGAACTCAGGCACCGGGGCGTCACCATGGTCGCCGGTGCCCGCTACGACCGGATCGACGACCGGGGCCTGCACCTCACCCTCGGCGGGGAGCAGCGGCTCCTCGCCGTCGACACCATCGTGCTGTGCACCGGCCAGGAGCCCCGGCGCGACCTGTACGAGGCGCTGCTCGCGGCCGGCCGCACCCCGCACCTGATCGGCGGCGCCGACCTCGCCGCCGAGCTCGACGCCAAGCGCGCCATCCGCCAGGGCACCGAGTTGGCCGCCGCCATCTGACGGCGCCCTAGGATGCCCCCTGCCAGGACAAACACCCCGGAGAGGCCCCGCCGCCCATGTCGCTGCCGCATGCCATCCTCACCGCCCTGCTGGAAAAACCCTCCTCGGGCCTGGAGTTGACGCGCCGCTTCGACAAGTCCATCGGCTTCTTCTGGCCCGCCACGCACCAGCAGATCTACCGCGAGCTGGCCAAGCTCGAACAGGTCGGCCAGATCCGGGCGATCCCCGGGCCCCCCGCCCAGGGCCGCCGCAAGGAGTACGAGGTGCTGCCCGCCGGCCGCGCCGAACTCGCGGGCTGGACGGCCGGCAGCCACGACCCCAGGCCCGTCCGGGATGCGATGCTGCTGCGGTTGCGTGCGGCGGTGGTGGTGGGAACCGACGGCCTGGAGGCCGAGGTGGATCGTCATCTCGGCCTGCACCGGGCGCAGTTGGCCCAGTACCTGGCCATCGAGGAGCACGACTTCCCGCCGGAGCGGGCGGCCGGCGAGAACCGCCTGCAGCATCTGGTGCTCCAGGCGGGCATCGGCCTGGAGACCTTCTGGATCGCCTGGCTGACCGAGGTCCGGAGCACGTTGGGGGCGCCCGGTACGGGCGGCGGCCCGGTTCGTTCCGGCCCGGGGGCGGACAGTGGGACGGCATCCGGGTAGCATGCCGTCCAGTCAGGTTACCGATGAGTAGCATCGAGTGCCGCGAAGGAGCAGTCATGCCCACGCTGGACCGCCAGGACGATGTCTTCGTACTCGACATCGGAGGCACCGAGAACCGCTTCCACCCCGACTGGGTCGCGTCCGTGGGCGCCCTGCTGGACGAGGTCGAGCAGGCCGAGGGGCCACGGGCGCTGGTGACGGCGGCGAGCGGCAGGTTCTTCTCCAACGGGCTGGACCTGGAGTGGCTGTTCGCCCACGCGGACCAGGCCAACGACTACCTGACCGGCGTCCAGGGGCTGCTGGCCCGGATGCTGACCCTGCCCGTGGTCACCGTGGCGGCCGTGCAGGGCCACGCCTTCGCGGCGGGCGCGATGTTCTCGCTGGCGCACGACTTCCGGGTGATGCGCGGTGACCGCGGCTACTGGTGCCTGCCCGAGGCCGAGATCGACATCCCCTTCACCACGGGCATGTCCGCGCTCATCCAGGCCCGGCTGACCCCGCAGACCGCGCACGAGGCCATGGTCACCGCCCGCCGCTACGGCGGACAGGACGCGCTGGCCGCCGCGATCGTCGACCACGCGACGGGCGAGGACGCCGTCCTCCGGACGGCCGTCGGGATCGCCCGCGCCCAGGCCGCCAAGGCCGGTCCGACGCTCGGCACGATCAAGGCCCGGATGTACGCCCCCGCCCTGGAGGCGCTGCGCGAGAAGGAGATCCCGCTCGGCTGAGCCGGACCACCCGCCGCCGGCGACCCCGGGCCAGGCCCGGGGCGCGGCGCGGCGCGGTCAGGGAAGCAGCTTGTCCAGGGCGGCCTTGCCCTCACGGGCCAGCTTGTCCTCGGCCCAGGCGAGGCTGGCCGGGGTGACGTCCCGCCCGGAGGCGAGCACCACGTCCTCGGCGGTGACGGCGCCCTCGGAGCCGGTGTGCAGCAGGGCGTCGGGCGTCGGGCGCTCCGGCTCTGCGTTCGGGTCGGACTGAGTGTTCATCCCGCCTCCTCGATTGGTGGGCAGTACCGATGTTCTGGGGGCAATGCCGACGTTCCTCCCCGCGTCGGCGGATCGCAAGCCGGGCCGGTCCTCGGCCGGCCGCCGCGCGCGGGCCTCAGAATCCCGCGAGGTCCTCCTCCTCGGACACGACGTGCACCGCCGCCTCCTCGGCGGAGGCCGCGCCGCCGTCGATGCCGACGTCGTCGGCGAGCGTGTCCTGGTAGCGGCCCTCCGGGGCGACCAGGCGCCCGGCCCGCCGGTTCCCGACCTCGCCGTCGATCGGCTCGCCGTCCGTGTCGGAGGTGTCGCCGATGCCGTCGCCGACCAGGTCCCGGACCAGGGCCGGATCGGGCAGTTCCTCGGACAGCCGCCGGTCCAGGCTCTCGCCCTCCTGCTGCTCCCGCAGTGTGGTGCCGAGGCGGTCGACAGCGAGCGGGCGCTCCGGCGGTGACCAGCCCTCGTCGTAGGGATCGGGCCCCCGGTCGAGCAGGGTGTCCGCGGGGTCGAGGATGCCTTCGTCATCGGTGACCTCACTGCCGTCGGGCTGGTAGACGTCGTCGCCCCGGGCGTTGTTCTCGTCAGCCATGGTCGGCTCCTCCGTACGGTTCGCGGCCCCCGGCCGCCGGGGTGCCCGCCCCTCCACACTGGAACACCCCGGGCGTCCCGGCGCGGCGAGCGGCGGTGGGCGCCGTTTCACGCGGCCGGCCGGTCACGCACCGTCGCCGCGCCGGAGTCTCCGGAGCCGGATTCCTCGGAGCCGGCGGCGCGGTCAGGCGGCCCGGGCGACGGGCTGCCGCCGGCGGGCCTCGAACAGGTCCCGGGTGGCGGTGAGGCGAAGGATCCGCTCCATCGGCCGGCTGACCCGGTCGAGGTGCAGCCGGCAGCCCTGGCGGGCCGCGTGCTTGCGGGCGGACAGGAGTGCGCGCAGGCCGCCGCAGTCGCAGAAGGACACGCCCGAGAGGTCGAGCCCGACCTCGCCGACCGGGCACCGGGAGAGATGCCCGCGCAGGTCCGCCGCCACCTGGTCCGCGACGGCGATGTCCAGTTCGCCGGCGACGGCCAGCACCGGGCGGCCGCCCCCGGCGCTGAGGACCACCCGGGCGGGTGCCGGCCCCGGTACGGGGGTCTCCGTGGGCAGCGGAATGCCGGCGATGCCGTACCCGCCGGTGAGCGAGTCGAGTTCGGGGATCATCGCAACGCTCCTGGGTAGGAAGCCGACGCGTTGAAGTAGGCGGGTTGTCCGGGTGTGTCCCCATGGTGCACCCGCAGGGGGTGCCCGCTCAAGGCCCGTCGGCGTCGGGCGGGGCCGCGGGCGCCGCGCCCGAGCAGTTGGAGGAGCGCCGGCTCACCGCCCTCGGACCGGCGGACCTGCCGCAGCCGCGCAGCCGGTGTGAAACCCCTTGGACGCCATCAGCCCACCCGGTCTAGCCTGCCACCCGACCGGGGTGGGCGGGCCTGACGCTCGGTCGCGGCCACGAGGTGGGGAGAGGGACGCATGACATCGCTGCGGCTGCGTGCGGCAGGTTCCGAGGACGCGGAGCAGGTGGCCCTGCTGCACGCCGACAGCTGGCGCCGGCACTACCGGGGCGCCTACGCCGACGCGTTCCTGGACGGCGACCTGGCGGCCGACCGCCTGGCCGTCTGGTCGGCCCGGCTCGCCGCCCCGGGCCACAGCCTGACGCTGCTCGCCGAGGACGACGCCGGCCTCGCGGGCTTCGTGCACGTCGTCCTGGACCAGGACGACCGGTGGGGCAGCCTCATCGACAACCTGCACGTCACCCACGACCGCCGGCGCACCGGCCTGGGCACCGCACTCCTCACCCGGGGCGCCGCGGCCGCCGCCGAGCGGGCGACGGCCGCGTCCGTGTACCTCTGGGTGCATGAACAGAACACCGCCGCCCAGCAGTTCTACCGGGCCCTCGGCGGCACCTGCGTGGAGAAGGTCCCGGTGCCGCCGCCCGGCGGCGACCCGTCCCGGCTGCACGGACGGCCGGACAAGCTCCGCTGCGTCTGGCCCGACGCCGCCTCGCTGCGGACGCGCTGAGCTCCGGCCGTCCTCGCCGGGGGTCAGCGCGCGGTCCGGCCGTCCTCGACCGTGTTGCCGGTGATCTGCCCGCTCGCGCCGTCGACGGTGACCCGGTGCCGGACGCCGTCCGGGCCCAGCACCACGGCCTGCCAGCCCGTGCCGCCGCCCTGCTGCGCCACGGTGCTCAGCGACTCCACCCGGCCGTCCGCAACGGCCGCGGCGGCCTTCTCCGCCGCCTGCACGGCCGTGACCGCCGGGAGCGGCGCGGGTGCGAGGCCGTTGCCCCGGCCCTCCCCGGCGGGCCTGCCGGCAGCCCTGTTCCCAGGACCGTTCTCCTCGGCGCCCTTCGCGCGGCCGACCGCACGCCCCTGCTCACGCCCCTGGCCAGGACCCTGGACAGGACCCTCGCCGATGATCTCGGGCTTGCCGCCGAGGTGCCGGTCGGCGCGGATCCCGCCCAGCGGCCCCTCGTCGCCCAGGCCGCGGGCCGAGCGACGCACGTCGCCGTGATCCTCGTGCTCGTGGACGGCGGCGGCGACGCCCAGCGCGGACCCGCCGACCAGGACCACCGCGGCGCCGGCCGTGACCCAGCGGGCCCGCCGGCCGCCTATCCAGCGCCCCGACAGCACCCGGCGGGCCGGCTTGCCCGCCCCGGGCGCTCCTTCGGGGGAGACGGGGGAGACGGGGGAGACGGGGGAGGTCGCGGAGGTGTCGGACTCGGACTCGGACATCGGGCAGCTCCTCTCGCGGCCGGACCGGGACCGGCCTGCAGGGTCACAGGATCGTCCACCGTTCCTGAAGCTCCGCTGAAGCCCGCCACCGAAGCCCGCCACCGGGTGCACCCCCGTCGTCGGCCGCCGGTGCGGCCTGCCACCCTGGGGCCATGCATGTACTGGTGGTCGAGGACGAGCGGCGCCTGGCCCTCGCCCTGCGGCGCGGCCTGGAGGCCGAGGGATTCCACGTCGACGTGGCGCACGACGGCCTGGAGGGACTGCGCCTGGCGGACCGACAGGCGTACGACGTCATCGTGCTCGACATCATGCTCCCCGGCCTCGACGGCTACCGGGTCTGCGCCCGGCTCCGCGCGGCGGGCAGTCAGGCGGGGATCCTCATGCTGACCGCCAAGGACGGCGAGTGGGACGAGGCGGAGGCCCTGGACACCGGCGCCGACGACTTCCTCTCCAAGCCGTTCTCCTTCCTCGTCCTGGTCGCCAGGCTGCGGGCACTGGCCCGCCGGGTCGGGCGAAGGCGCCCGAACGTCCTCGTCCTGGGGGACCTGGTGATCGACTCCGACGCCCGGACCTGCACCAGGGCGGGCACCCCGACCCGCCTGACGGCCCGCGAGTTCGCCGTCCTGGAGCACCTCGCCCTGCGGGCCGGCGCGGTGGTCTCCAAGCGGGAGATCCTCGACCAGGTCTGGGAGTTGGGCCACGACGGCGACCCGAACGTGGTCGAGGTGCACGTCAGCGCACTGCGCCGGAAGATCGACACCCCGTTCGGGCGGGCCGCGGTGCAGACCATGCGCGGCGCCGGCTACCGGCTGGCGGCGGACGGTGGCTGACCCGGCCGGCGACGGATCCCGCCGCAGGCGCGTCCTGGCCGCGGTTCGCCGGCTCGCGCCCACCTCCGTCCGCGCCCGCGCCACGACCGCCGCGTGCGCCGTGGTCGCCGCGGCCCTCACCGGCGCCTCGGTCGCGCTGCTCACCCTGCTGCACGTCAACCTGCTGCGGACGGCCGAGGACGGCGTACGGCAGCAGGCCGAGTCCGTGGCCCGGCTCGCGGCCGAGGGCCGGCTCACCCCCGTGCTCCCGCTCGCCCACGGCACGGACTTCATCCAGGTCGTCGATGCCCGCGGCACCGTCCGGGCGGCCAGCCAGAACCTCGGCGACCACGCCGTACCCGTCAAACCCGTGCCCGCGCCCGAGCCCGCGCCCGTGCCCGGCTCCCGGGCCGCCCGCACCGTCTCGCGGGCGGACCCCACGGACGGGGACCGGCACGAGCGGATCGTCACCGTGGGCGTGGCGACCCCCGACGGCGTCCTTACCGTCAGGGCCGGCACCTCGCTGCGGGCCGCGGACGCCGCCGAGGACACCACCGTCGCCGCCCTCGCCGTCGCCTGCCCGCTGCTCCTGCTCACCGTCGGCCTGGTCACCTGGCGGGTCACCGGCCGCGCCCTTCGCCCGGTGGAGGCGATCCGCGCCGAGGTGGCCACGATCAGCGGCCGCGCGCTGCACCGCAGGGTGCCGATGCCCCGCTCCGACGACGAGATCGCCCGCCTGGCCGGCACCATGAACGCCATGCTCGACCGCCTGGACGAGGCCGGGCAGCGGCAGCGCCAGTTCATCGCCGACGCCTCCCACGAGCTGCGCAGCCCGCTCACCGTGCTGCGCACCCAACTGGAGGTCGCGCTCGCCCACCCGGACCAGGAGGTGCGCTCCGAACTCCTCCGGGGCGCCCTGGAGGACACCGACCGCCTGCAGAACCTGGCCACCGACCTGCTGCTGCTGGCCCGTCTGGACGCCGCCTCCCCGTTCGCACCGGCGCCGGACCGCCCGCGCGAGCCCGTCGACCTCACCGCGCTGGTCACCACGGCCGTCCGCAACCGGCCGGCCGACCGCTGCGCCGTCGCGCTCGAACTGCGGGGCGGCGTCCGGGTGCGGGGAAACGCGCTCTGGCTCACCCGCCTGCTCACCAACCTCCTGGACAACGCCCAGCGCCACACGGACACCTCGGTGCGGGTCCTGCTACGCACCACCGGCGACCGCACGGCCGTCCTGGAGGTCCAGGACGACGGCCCCGGCATCGCGCCCGCCGACCGGCACCGGGTGTTCGAGCGCTTCACCCGCCTCGACGACGCCCGCAGCCGTGACCACGGCGGAGCCGGACTCGGGCTGCCGATCGCCCGCGACATCGCCCAGCACCACGGCGGCGGCCTCACCGTCGTGGCGTCGGCCGGCGGTGCCTGCCTGCGACTGACCCTCCCGCTGGCCCCGGACGATCCGGACGTCCCGGACACCCCGGACGGCGAAGCCGTCACCGGCCCGGGCTGACCGCGCTCAGCCTGCCTGCGGCATCCAACGGGCCGGCGGGCCGGCCGCGGCCGAACACGGACAGGGGCAGGCGGACCGCGCGGCCACCGGCCGGGCCGCCGTCCAGGGGGCGGCGGCGGGTGCCCGCCACGGCGCACCGCCCGTCCACTCGGCCCGGACGGCGGCCCCGTCGACCGGGCGGTAGGTGCGCCGCGGGGGCCGCGGGGGCCCGGCCGGCGGCGCGGGCGGCGGAACGGGCGGATCGGGGCTGGTCCCGGGGATCCTGACAACGACACAGGTGGTGGTGTTCACGCCGCCCTCCGAAGGTGGTCGGTGGTGGAGTCACAGCCGTCTCGCCCTCCACGCTAGGCGGCCGCGAACGGCCGCCCGTGGTACCCGGGGCGGAACCTGGCGACGGTCGTGGTACCGCGGTATCAGGCCGTACGGGTGCCCGGCCGGCCTCGCCCGGAGACCGACATCCGGCTGTAACCGAGCGGCAGCAGTCCCGACCAATCGCCCGCGTAACCTGCGAGAACACCGTGATCAAGGACCGAGACCGAGGACCGAGGAGGACCGTGGGCCCACGCCGCGCCGGACCGACACCGGGCGCTCCCGCCGAATCAGCCGACCGGCTGCCGGGCTGGCTCGCCCACCCGCTCCGCTGGCAGCGCGCCCCGCTGCCGCGACCCGCGATGGTGCGCGGGGCGCTGGCCATGGGGCCGCTGCTGGCCGTCGCCCTCCTCACCGGGAACCACCAGGCCGGCGTGCTCGCCGGGCTCGGTGCCATGTTCGCCGGGATCAACGACCGGCCGGGTACGCGCCGCCTCGGGCTCGTACAGATCGGCGGGCCGGCGGCCGGCGGCGCCGTCGGGCTCCTGCTCGGGATGCTCCTCGGCCAGGTACCGGGCTGGTGGGCCCTCGTCCCGTTCTTCGTGGTCGCCCTGCTGTCGGGCGCGGTGAGCGTCGCCGGACCGGTCAGCTCCGCCGCCGCCGTCCAGCTGCTCGTCCTCGCGATCGTGGGCGGCGGCATGCCGCTCACGCTGCCCGGGTGGGCCCGGGCGGGGTACTTCCTGGCCGGGGCGGGCTGGCTCCTGCTGCTGCGGCTGCTGCCGCGCACCCGGCCGGGAGCGGGCGGCCGCCACCGTGACGAGCGGCTGGCCGTCGCCGCCGTGTTCGACGCCCTCGCCGACGCCCTGGAGGCCGTCGGCACGCCCGGCGCCGAGGCCGCCCGCCGCCGCCTCACCGCCGCACTCGACCAGGCCGACCTGGCACTTCGCCTGCACCGGCTGCTGCGCCTGCCGGTCGGGCCCGGTGCGGAGGCGGCCCGGCTCGGCCGCCGCTTCGCCGCCGCGGCGGCCCTGTGCGAGGCGAGCGTCGCCCTGCTCTGGGAGGGCGAGCGCCTGCCGCCGCGCAGTTCCGCCGGGCCGCGGCGGCTCGCCGAGGCCGTCCGGGCCGATGCCGCCCCCGGCCCGGTGCCCGCGCTCGCGGTGGGGAGCGCTGCACGCAGTGCCTTCGACGACGCCGTCCTGCGGGCCTGCCTCGCCTTCGGCTCCGGCGGGCCGGACGACGGGGCCGCCGGGAGCGCCGCGGCCCCCGGCGCCGGCCCGCTGCGGGGGCTGCGGCGCAGCGTGCACCCGGCCAGTGCGGCCGGCCGGGAGTACGGGCTGCGCGTCGCGGTCTGTGTCACCGCGAGCGCCGCCGTCGCCCTGCTGCTGGACGCCGACCACGGGTACTGGCTGCCGGTGACCGCGGCCTTCCTGGTCAAGCCCGACTACGGACCGCTCTTCTCACGGACCGTCAACCGCCTCCTCGGCACCCTCGCCGCCGTGCTCGCCGCCACCGCCGTGGGCCCGCTGACGGGCTGGTGGCCGGTCGCGGCGCTCGTCGGCTGCGGCGTCCTGATCCCGTTCGCCGCCCGGCACTTCGCCCTCCAGACGGCGGTGGTCACCGTCACCGTGCTCTGCTTCGTCGGCCTCGGCGGCGACACCCGCGCGGCCGGCTCCCGGCTGGCCGACACGGCGATCGCCTGCGCGATCGTCCTCCTGGTCGGCAGCCTCCCCCGGCTGGCCGACACCCGCACCCGGGTCGGACACCGCTCCGCCCACGCGCTGCGCCACACCCTGCGCTACGTCGACCACGTCCTGGCCGAGCCCTTCGGCGAACGGCACGCCGAGGAGCGGGCGAATCTGCGCCGGGCCGCCTACCACGCGCTCTCCCAGGCCCGGGCGGCCGCCGAGGTCACCACGGCGGAGCTGGCCACCGGGGCGGACCGCGACTGGCTGGCCGTCATGACGGGGGCCGAACGGATCGCGGACGCCGCCACCGCCTGCGCCGTCCGGCTGGAGCACGGCCGGCCCCGCCCGTCCTGGCCGGCCGCCCGGCAGGTCACCGAGGGCCTGGCCGCGCTCGCCGAGGCACTGGACGGCGGCCGCGCCGCCGTGCCCGTCCGGGCCCTCGGTGTCGACTGCCGGACCCTCGGCGACATCCGCACCGAGCTGAACCTGATCGGCTCGCTGCTCGTCGCACCGGCCGCCGCGCGGCGCTGACCTCGGGTCAGGTGGTGGTGCGGTTGGTGGTGAACTCCCAGGCGTCGGCGACGATGGCGTCGAGTCCGGGGCGGCTGGGGCGCCAGCCGAGGGCCTGGTGGGCGCGTTCGGCGGAGGCGACGAGGACGGCGGGGTCGCCGGCGCGGCGGCCGGAGGTGACGACGGGGATCTC
>NZ_JBHUWW010000128.1:0-26864 GCF_042669755.1 Kitasatospora sp. NPDC057223
TCGGCGTCCTTGCCGGTCGCCTCCTGCCACGCCCGGCGCCACTGCGCGCCCGTGGCACCGGCACCGCCCGCACCGGCCTCCTCGTCCAGGCCGATCTCGCTGAAGTCCGGGATCATCGGGCCACTCCGCTCTCGTCGAGAACCGTGGTGAGGGCCGCGACCGCGTCGCAGCCCACGAAGACGTAGTCGTCCACCCCGGCCTGTTGGTACGCCTCCAGGTGCTCACCCGGCCTGCCGGCCAGCAGCACGCGCCGCGCGCCCGCCGCCTTCAGCGCCGCCGCGACGGCCGGCCCCTGCTCCGCATACAGCTTGTCACTGGAGCACAGGCACGCCACCGACGCACCGGACGCCACGAACGCCTCCACCAGCACCGCCGGGTCCGAGGACTCACCGAGGACCGTCTCGAGGCCGCCGGCCTGGAACAGGTTCGCCGCGAACGACGACCGCCCCGTGTGCACCACCGCCGCCCCGATCGCCGCCAGGAACACCCGCGGCCGCACCCCCGCCGCCGCAAGCTGTGCGTCCGAGCGCGTGCGCAGCGCCTCGAAGGCCTCCGAGCGCCGCACCCGCGGCAGGCCGCCGCCCGGCCCCGCCGGGGCCGCCTCGCGCAGCACGGGCTGCTCGCCGAGGTTGGGGAACTCGCTGACGCCGGTGATGGGTTCACGCCGGCGCGCCAGGTCGGCGGAGCGCTTGGCCCAGGTCGCGGCGATCCGCCCGCCCACCAGCCCCGACTCCAGCGCCGCCCGCTGGCCCCCCGCCGCCTCGATCTCCCGGAACCACGCCCAGGCCGCGCCCGCCAGCTCCTCCGTCAGCCGCTCCACGTACCAGGAACCGCCCGCCGGGTCGATGACCCGCGCCAGGTGCGACTCCTCCAGCAGGACCGACTGCGTGTTGCGCGCGATCCGCCGCGCGAACGCGTCCGGCAGGCCCAGCGCCGAGTCGAACGGCAGCACCGTCACCGCGTCCGCACCCCCCACACCCGCCGCCAGACACGCCACCGTCGTGCGCAGCATGTTCACCCACGGATCACGCTCGGTCATCATCACGCCCGACGTCACCGCGTGCTGACGCTGCCCCGCAGCCCCCGCACCCGCCCCCGACACCTGCGCCACCCGCGCCCACAGCCGGCGCGCCGCACGGAACTTCGCGATCGTCAGGAACTGGTCGGCGGTGGCCGCGTAGCGGAACTCCACCTGCCCGCACGCCTCCTCCACCGACAACCCCGCCGCCGTCAGCTCCCGCAGGTACGCCACACCCGTGGCCAGCGAACACCCCAACTCCTGCGCCGCCGACGCACCCGCATCGTGGAACACCGACGCGTCCACCGTCACAGCACGCAGACCCGGATGGCTGCGCACCGAGGCGGCCGCAAGCGCCGCGGCGTCGGCGAGCAGCCGTCCGGTGTCGCCACCGTCACCCGTGCGCGCGAGCAGGCCCAGCGGGTCCGCGCCGAAGTTGCCCCGGCTGTCCTCCGGAGCCACCCCCCGCTCCGCCAGAACAGCGAGCAACCCCTCGGCCGCACCGACGAATTCGGCACCCGGGTCGAGCACCACCGCCGCCAGGTCCAGATAGACACCGCGCAGCACCCCGGACAGCGCACCGACAGGCACACCGCCCTCCCCGACCGCCAGCCACAACGAGGTGACACCGTTCTCCAGATCGGCGAGCACCGCCTCATTGGCACGCACCGGGTCCGGATGGGCATGACGCTGACGCACGTCCCACCCGCCCAGCACCGAACCCTCGGCCCTGCCACCCCGCACGAACGGCGCAAAACCCGGGTAACCGGAATCAACCGCCGTGTCGTCGGCGGTATAGAGAGGACGGGCACGAACGCCGTCCTCGATATCAGTGGTGAGAGCGTCCTCGGCCAACGCGCCTTCGACATTCTGCGCGCCGGACTTGCGCAGAACGCCTTCGACAAGGTGCTGCCATTGCCCACGGGTAGGGCCCGGGAACTCGGCGGCCAGGGGGAGCCCTTCGGGCAGGACCGTCATGGGGGAAGGCTATGTGCTGAAAGGCCCGCCGCAGCAGGTTGAGTCGATGTGACCTTTCCCTCGCTGCACTGCACGTCACGCAGAGTGCCGTGGCCGGGAATTCCGCGGGTGCGATCGCGGCACTCCTCGCCGCCCGGCGTGTCGCGCCGGACGGCGCGGCGGGCTGCGGCGATCCGTCCGCACCACGCGCATCGGCCGACGAACGGCCGCCACCCGGCGGCTGGCTGTCCGGCAGCAGTCCGTGACCGGTGGGCCGGCGGCATCCAGAACGCGTGTAGGGCCCGTGAAGCGGGTCTTCAGCGGCGGCTCAGCACGGACTCAGCACAGCGCCGCCGCCACCGGCCGGTGCACCGGCTCCGGCCCGGGTTGCGGTCACGGTGGCGCCCTCGTCGGCGGCGACGGTCAGTGGCCGGTGCACTCGTGGTCGAGGTTCCGGATCGAGAAGTCCGTTACCCACTCGGCTTGGTGGGCGAGAGAGCGGGGCTCAGTGCGTACCGGGGCGCCGTGCCGGGGCCTCGTCCGCGGCCTCCTCCTGGCCGGCCGGCCGGAGCGAAGGGGCGTGGCCGAGGTGGCGGGCCATCTGCTCCTCGGCCGCCCCGGCGTCGCCGGAGATCATCAGGTCGAGCAGGTCGAGGTGCTCCTCGGCGGAGGAGAGCAGCTTGCCGGCCTGGTCGAGCCTGGTGAGACCGTGCAGCCGGGAGCGGTTGCGCAGGTCGCCGACGCTCTCGACCAGCCGGGCGTTGCCGGCCAGTGCGAGCAGGTCGAGATGGAAGCGGCGGTCGGCCTCCAGGTACCCGATCAGGTCGTGCGCCCGGGCGGCGTCGACGATCGCCCGGGCCAGCGGCCGGAGCCGCTCCAGTTGCTCGGCGGTGGCGGTGCGGGTGACCCGGCCGACGGTGGGGACCTCGATCAGGGCGCGGATCTCGGTGTAGTCGTCGAGGTCGCGCTCGGTGAGCTCGGTGATCCGGAAGCCCTTGTTGCGGACGGCCTCGACCAGGCCCTCGCGAGTGAGGTCGAGCATCGCCTCGCGGACGGGCGTGGCGGACACGCCGAAGTCGGCGGCGAGGGCGGGAGCCGAGTAGACGACACCGGGGCGCAGCTCGCCGGCGAGCAGCGCGGCCCGCAGGGCCTGGGCGACCTGGTCACGCAGGCGCTCCTGGACGGAGACGAGGGCGCGGTGCTTGAGGTCGGCCATGGTGTTCCTCCCGTGATCACAGGCCACCAGCGTACAATGTCACATGGCGATCGCGACCACAGTAGTCGTGCAGACCGACGGGCCGTCAGTGCCCCGGCCCGCCCGGGCGGTGGCAGGCCTCGGCCGCGCCACGGCCAGATCCTGCCACGCCGTACCCGCCCTCCTGAAGGGCTCCGGCCGGTCCGCCGGCACCGTTGGGAAGACCCCCGTCGTCGGGCGGTGCCTGGTCCTGTCAGGGCCAGGCTCCGCGCCGGCGGATCGGCGAGAATCGGCGTATGAGTTCCTCGACCGCGCTGGGCGACTTCCTGCGTTCCCGGCGTTCCCGGCTGCTGCCCCAGGACGTCGGCCTGCCCGAGGCCTTCCGCCGGCGCAGGGTGGCGGGCCTGCGCCGCGAGGAGATCGCCGAGCTCGCCGGTGTCAGCGTCGACTACTACACCCGGATGGAACAGGGGCGCGTCCCCAACGCCTCGTCCTCGGTGCTCGGCGCGCTCGCCCGCGCGCTGCGACTGGACGAGGAGGAGACCCGGCATCTGCACCGGATCGCCCAGCCGCCCGCCGCGCGGCGCGGCACGAGGCCGCCGGACCGGGCGGCGAGCCCGCAGCGCGTCCGCCCGATGCTCCTGACCCTCCTGGAGTCCCTGCCGGACCTGCCCTCCCTGGTGATGGGGCGGCGCATGGAGGTGCTGGCCTGGAACCGGGCGGCGGCCGCACTGCTCGGCGACTTCGGCGCCCTGGAGCCGGCCGCGCGCAACATCGCCCGGATCACCTTCCTGCACCCCGCCTCCCGCTCCCTGTACCGGGACTGGGAGTCCTGCGCCCGTGAGAACGTCGCCTACCTGAGCATGGAGGCGGGCCGCCACCCGGACGACCCCCGGCTGAGCGAGCTGATCGGTGAACTGGCCGTCAAGAGCGAGGAGTTCCGCACCTGGTGGGCCGAGCGGCCGGTGCAGGACAAGACCTCCGGCCGCAAGCGCTTCCACCACCCGGTCGTCGGCGCGCTCGACCTGACCTACGAGACCCTGCGGGCCGTGGACGACCCGACCCAGGCGCTGATCACCTACGCCCCCGAGCCCGGCAGCCCGTCCGAGGACGCCCTGCGGCTGCTGCTCGCCTGGACGGCGCAGGACAGCCGGCCCGGCCCCCCGACGGAGCAGGTCCGTCGGGGGGCCGGGGCCTCCGACTGAGCCCGGCCGAGCGGAAGCCTGCCGGGGCAGGCCACGCCCGGCCGGGGCCGGCTACATGCCGTTCTTGCGGATGGCCGTGTACGCGGAGAAGGCCGAGAGGTCGGCCTCGCGCGACACGCACCCCCGGCTGCCGCTGTCCTCCAGGATGATGGCCCTGGTGTGCTCCGCGTTGGCCCAGCCGCCGAAGAGCACGACGTGCTGGTTGTTGTCACCGCCCACGTGGTGGACGACCATCGCGTCGCCGGGCTGCATCTCGCCCTTGGAGATGTGGTGCGCGATCCCGGAACCCTCGCTGATCAGGGGCCCGGTGGTGGTCCCCTCGCCGGGTATGCCCCAGGCCGCCGACACGAAGCCGGAGCAGTCGACCCGGTAGCCGTTCGTGAAGGAGCACTGGCTGTACCCGAGCTTGCGGTTCACCCGCTCCATCGCGCGGTCGACCATCGCCCTGCGCTCGTCGGAGACCCCGTCGAGCTTCGGCTGGGCCAGGGGGCCGGCGCCCTGGCCGTTGCGCGGGTGCCACTTGTTGCTCCAGGAGTCCCAGCCGCCGCCGCGGATCTCGGTCTTCCAGTCGCCGTCGCTGCGGTCCTTGATCTTGGGCCCGTCGTGCTTGCCGCCCGGACCGCTGACGACGCCGGAGCCGTCGTTGCCGGAGGTGTCGTGACCACCGCCACCACCGCCTCCGCCGGTGCCTCCGCCTCCTCCGCCGCCACCACCACCACCGGTGCCGCCGCCACCAGACCCGCCGCCGCCTCCGGTTCCACCACCGCCGGTGCCGCCACCGCCTCCGCCGCCGTGGTCGACGCTGTCGAGCCCGGTCTTCGGCGGCTTCTGCTTGTCCTCGCCCGGATCGGTCCCCTTCAGGCCGTCCGCGATCCCGTGCTCGACCGCCTCGTACGCGTCGATCACCATCTTGATCTTCCGGGCGTCCTGGCCGAGCTCCTCGGCGAGCTTGTTCTTCGTCGCTTCGAGCCGGCCGGCCCGCTCCGCGATGCTCTTCACGTCGCTCTGGATCCGGGCGACGATCACGGCAGCGCCGACGATGCCGAGAATGCTGCCGGAGGCCACGTCCATCGCGGCGGCCGCCGCGACCTTCGTCCTGATCTCGGCGACCCGCTTGCCCATCGCGTTCATCTTCTCGTTGAGCTGCTGCCAGTCGCGCTGGATCTCGGCCAGCTCCTGCGGCTGGAATCCGAACTGATCGCCCATGGGGACGACTCTCTTCCTGGTGGGATGCAAGTGGATGCGGGACGGATCAGAACTCGTTGGCGAGGCGCTTGACGGCGCTGCTCAAGTCGCTGAGTTCGTCGGAGACGCCGTTCAGTTCGCGCACCCGGCTCTGGGCGTGCGCGACGAAGGCGTCGGCGGCCGCGCCGTGCCAGGTGAGGCGGCCGAGGGCGGTGCTGACCTCTTTGCCGAGTTCCTCGACCTGCTGGGCCATCTCCGCCAACTCGGTCGCGAACTTCTCCAATTCGGCGTCAGGGTCGCCGAACATCTTGCTGAGCACCCAATGCGCGATCTTCGCCGGCGCCATATAGACGTCCTCGGCGACATTGAGCGCGGCACTGCCCAGATCCTTGACGTCGTTCCACAGTCCCACAGTCATTCCCCCATGACGTGTTTTCCCCAGCGTGCTGATAATCAGTCAAAAGGCTAGCCGAACCACCCCCCGCCCGGGAGACCGGGAGGTCCGGTCGATCCACCCACCGGCGGACAGGGTGATCGACGGTCAGCCCCGCGCGTTCCAGCGGTCCTGGAACCAGCCGAGCGTCTCGAACAGGCGCTCGCGGTTCTCCTCGCTCTCCAGCAGGGAAAGCCGGAAGCCGGGGCGCAGCGCCAGCTTGCCCTCCGCGATCGCGACACCGTCCAACTCATTGAGCCTGCGCCGGAGTTCGTAGGTCCGCTGGTACAGCGGAACCTGGAACTGCTGTGCCCTCCCCTGCATGAGGTCGGCCACGACCGTCTCTTTGACCTGCATCCGTACTCCCCGCCCGCTGCTTCGACTACGGCCCACGGTAGGGGGTCGGACCGACAGTCCGTCAGACCGTCCCGCCGCACCGGGCGCAGGCGGGACGGCCCCCCGCTCGGAATCCGGGTGACGACGGCTCGGCGCCGTCCCTACCATGTGCGGGATCCGGGCGATCCCGTCCGGCCCTGTCGCACAACTCCGCCTGTTTGGAGCCGATTCCATGCCCGCTTCCGTCGACGCGGCCGTCCGGCGCGCCGCCGAGCACTCGTTTCCCTACTCCTGCGACCGTGCCACCGGTGAGCTGCTCGCGGTACTGGCCGCCGCGGTGCCGCCCGGCGGGCGGATTCTCGAACTCGGCACGGGGGCGGGTGTCGGCCTCGCCTGGATCGTGCACGGTCTGGGCGGCCGGACGGACGTGTCGGTGCTGAGCATCGAGCAGGACCCGGTGACGGCGGGCATCGCCGAGGCCGGTGAGTGGCCGGCCCACGTCACCGTCAGCATCGGCGACGCCGTGGCGGTGCTGCCCGGGCTCGGCCGCTTCGACCTGGTGTTCGCGGACGCCGAGGGCGGCAAGTGGCGTGGCCTGCCGCTCACCCTGCGGGCGCTGGCGGACAGGGGCGTGCTGCTGCTGGACGACATGGACCCGCAGCGCTACGAACTGCCCGAGCACCACCGCTCGATCGGCGCCGTCCGCAGCACCCTGGCCGAGGACTCCGGGCTGGTGCTGGTCGACCTCCCGGTGGCCAGCGGGATCATCATCGCGACCCGCCGGCCGTCCGCGTAGCCCCCGGGGCGCGGCGGCGCGCGGCCAGCAGCGTGGTGTAGGCGGCCCAGGCGTCCAGCAGCGGCGGGACCACCGTCCGCGGCCGGCCGGCCCGGCCCGGGTGGACGACGGCCGCCCGTACCTCCGCCGCCGACGCGTCGGGAAACTCCGAGAGCAGCAGCGCGACGGTGCCCGCGACGAATGGCGTCGCGGCGCTCGTCCCCGTCAGCACCAGCGGACGCGCGCCGCCGCCGAGGCTCACGATGCTCTCGCCCGGTGCGCCGATGCCGCGGGTGCCGATGGACCCGCTCAGGTTGGACAGGGCCATCGGCCGCCCCCGGGCGTCGTAGGCGACGACCGGGACCGTCCACGGGTGCCTGGTGAGCACCGTCGTCCCGAGGGCCCCCTGGTTGCCGGCCGCGACGACGGTGATCACGCCACGGCTCGCCGCGTGGTCCAGTGCCCCCTCCAGCACCCGGTGCGCAGAGCCGGAGGGCTGCGCCGGGGCCACGCTCAGGTTGAGCACCCGGGCACCAGCGTCGACGGCCTCGACGACGGCGGCCGCGAGTTCCTCCGCCCGCGCGGCGGGCGCCTCCCGGCCGCCGGGGGCGCCGGCGGCGAAGATCGGGCGGACGAGCAGCGTGCAGCGGGGGCAGATCCCGGGTGCCGCGGAGGAACGCCGGGCGCCCAGCACACCGGCCACGAACGTCCCGTGCAGGCACGAGGCGTCACCCGTGCCGCAGCTCCGGGCGCCGTCCCCGCCGGGGCGGGCCGCCCCGGGCAGGGCGATCCGGCGTTGTCCGGCGAAGTCCGGGTGGCCGAGGGCCACGGCGCCGTCGATCACCGCCACGGCGATGCCGGGCCGGCCCGCGCTGCGCGCCATCAGGGGCGTCAGCCTGACCAGGTCGCACGGCGCCGCGGCCATCGGGCCCTCCCCCTGCGTGTCGGTTCGGCCGGTTCGGCCGGTTCGGTCCGGCGCGGGATCACGGGAAGACGGGGCTCTCGCAGTCCTTGACGCATTCCGTCCGGCAGCGCTTGCACGCGGTGCTCCCGGGGTGCCCGGCGCAGATGTTCCAGCACACCCCCCGGCACTCCAACGAGCAGATCGATTGGAGGCCCGCGCCGCGGCCCTGCGCGACGACCGTCCCGCGCGCCACGAAGCCGTAGCGGTCCACCCGGTAGTGCACTGTGCTCCGGTACACCGTCGACTCGGCGGTGAATCCTGGGATCCTCATGCCCGCTCACCTCTTCCTGGGCTTTTCTGCCGCAACTCAGCGGTCGTAGTAGGGCGACAGCGGGGTCACCGTGAAGGGGAACTCCTCGGTGACGTCGACCCGCACGAAGTGCTTCTCGGTGACGTCCGTCTTGCGTCCGGTGTAGGAGAAGACGATGTCGATGATCTTTCGGGCACCGCTCAGCCTGGAGTCCCGAAAGTCGACCGAACTCAGGGAGGCGCCGTCCGCGAAGGCCTTGACCGTCGTCTCGTAGATCCGCGGGTTGCGGACCGCGACGTAGTTCAGGGCGCGGTGCTCGTCGGTGTCGCCGGCGTTGTCGCCCAGCTGCATGATCCTGCGCAGCAGGCTGGTGGAGGACCGTTCGAACTGCTCCGCCTCGATCTTCGCCGGCCGCTTGAGCGCCCGCACCAGCTCCTCGCCGTCGAAGGAGTAGATCTGGTCGAAGGCCACCACCGGGAGCGTCAGTCCGTTGCAGAGCCCGGGCGGCGCGAGGCCGCCGCGGATCCCGATCACGACGTCCAGGTCGGTGGCGCGGGGCTCGGTGCGGACGGCGTCGATCAGCAGGCCGAGCTCGACCGGGTCGCGCGGCCGGAGCAGGTAGGTCTCGATGCCCTGGATGCTCAGCACGTAGCAGAGCTGCCGTGCCAGGTAGCGGTTGTCGGGCTGCGAGATGAGGTGGTGGACGGTCTCCCGGTCGGTCATGCCCTTCGTGTCGGCCCGGCCCGCGTTCTGGGCGATCTCCTTCTCGACCCCCAGGCTCGGGAACCGGAAGTCGATCTGGCCCAGCGCGTAGACGTAGGAGGGCGGCGCCGGTTCGCGGCCGCCGCCGTCCGCGGCGCCGCGGCAGCCGCAGGCGGGTGCGACGGTCTCCGCCGCCGTGCCGGCCGCCCGGAGGTCGGCGGGCTCCACAGTGCCCGGGTCGGGACCGTCGGGGTCGTCCGCCGGGCGGTCTTCCGCCAGATCCGTGAATTCCTCCTCCATCAGTGACTCCTAGAGCACTCCTGGGGCGGGCGAACCCGCTCGGTGCGTCGGACGTGAAGCGACCCGTCCGAGGTCCGGCCTCACTGCCCGTGGCCCGGTGCCCTCGACAGGACCACCCGGCGGTTCAGCGCGGCGGCACGGCGTTCGCAGCCCCCGCAGGGCCGCCTGATCCCCATCGTGTACGTCACGCGCTTGACGGCGTCCCCGAGGCCGATCTCCTCGTCCGGTACGAATCCGGGGATCCGCACCCGGCGCGGCGGGCGCTCGCCCCGCCGGACGGGCTCGTCCCGCTTCTCGTCCCCGCTCATCTCCCTCGCACCTCCGATGACATGCGCTCCCGCCGGGCCGGCGAAGGGCCCCGGGACGCACTGAGGGAAGGACATTGCTCGGCGACGCACCCGCACCGGACTGTCGGGGTCCGGTCGCGCGGAGCCCGGCAGCCGGGCCCCGTGTGGTCGCGAGGGGGGAGCCGCAGCCGGTCCGTGAACCGGGGGCCGCGGTCATCCGCTACCTTCCAGCCTCCTCCGACCGGCGCCCGGACGCACCTCGGGAGCAGCCGTCGTCGAACCCGGACCGGCCGCCCGCCCCGGCGCTTCTGACGGACCGTCAAGCCTGCGCACACCGTCCCGCCGGATCATCCGGACGACCCTGCGGGCGTAGCCTGGAGGAGAGGGCCGGCCGCCCGGCCGGCGTTCGCAGACAGCGCCCGCGCGGGGGCACGGGCCGACCGGTGGCCACGGCACCCGAACCCGGACCACCAGGACGGGAGCGTCGCCATGACCCTGCCCGGATTCCACGCCGAGGCGCCCCTGCGCCGCAGTTCCTCCCCGTACGCGACGGGCCCGCTGCGCGCTGCCGCCGACGCACCGATCCGGCCCATGTGGACCGAGGAGCAACGGCGGTTGCTCCTGGAGTGCGACCGGTCCTACAACGTGTGCGAGGGCGGGTGCACGGACTCGAACTTCCCGACCTACGAGGAGTGGCAGAACTGCAACACCGCCTGCAACCAGGGCCTCGACGCGTGCCTCGCCCCGCTCTACGGCGACACCGGCACCGGGTAGCGGCCGGCTCGAACCCCGTCCGCCGCGGGCGGGCGGACCGGCGGGCCGGACACCGCGAACGGGTCGGTACTGTGGGCGGACGATCCGTCGAGAGGCACCGTCCACATGGCCAAGAACTCCGCCGAACCGCGTGCCGGGGCGCGTAAGGCCCTGCTCCAGCTCACCGGGGTGAGCCGCTCGTACGGCGAACGGGAGGTCCTGCACCCCGTGAGCCTGGCCCTGGCGGCCGGCGAGTGCGTCGCACTGCTCGGCCACAACGGGTCCGGCAAGTCCACCCTGCTGCGGGTCGCGGCGGGGCGGGACGCGCCCACCAAGGGCACCGTCCGCTTCGACGGGATCCCGATGGACGAGAACGACCCGCGGATCCGGGCCAGGGTCGCGGTCGTGGGCGACACCGTCGCCTGCTACCCGGACCTCACGGTGCGCGAGCACCTGCTGCTCGTCGCGGTCGCGCACGGGGTCGCCGACGCCCGGGCCTGGGTGCAGCAGGTGCTCACCGACCGGATGCTCGCCGAACGGGCCGAGGCCCTGCCCTCGGCGCTCTCCTCCGGGCAGATGCAGGCACTGCTGCTGGCCTGCGCCCTGGTGCGGCCGCGCGACCTGCTGCTGCTGGACGAACCCGAGCAGCGCCTCGACCCGGACGCGCGCCGGCACCTCGCCGACCTCCTCAGGGCCGAGCTGGCCGACGGCGTGGCCGTGCTGCTGGTCACCCACCACACCGACCTCGCGCTCGACGTGGCGGACCGGGTGGTGATGCTGGAGGACGGCAGGATCCTGAAGCAGGGCGCGCCCCGCAAGGTGCTGGCGGCCGAGTTCGCCGCCCGCGCCGCCGGCGCCGCCACGGCGGGCACCCGGTGAGCGGCTCGACCCTGCGGGCCGGCCTCGAACCGGCCGCCCCGGCCGACAGCACGGCCGGCATCGAGGACGGCACGGCGGACGGCGCCGAGGACGGCACCGACACCGCGCCCGCCGACTGGACCGGCGACGACGACTGGACCGACGAGGCCCTCGCCCTGCTGCGCGCCATGCGCGCCCCGCACCGGCGCAGCCGCGCCAAGTCGGCCGGCTTCGCGATCTACTGCACGCTGCTGATCCTGGTCATCTGGGGCGGCGTCCCCAGCCTCGGCCTCTTCCTCCAGGCCTCGATGGGCGCCGACTACACCGGCCACGGCGGTGACCTGCTCGCCGCCATGCCCGCCGCGATCACCGCGATCGGGCTCGCCACCGTACTGCTCGTGGTCCGCGACGGGCTCTGGCGCGGGCCGGTCGTACCGCCCCGGGCCACCGCCGACTGGCTGCTCACCCACCCCGTCCGCCCACGGCCGGTGCTCCGGCCGTGGTTCTGGCTGTCCTGCGCGCTGGCCGTCTTCCCCGGCCTGGTGGCGGCCGTCGGCGGCATGGTCGTGCTCGGGCTGACCGTCCGGGTCGGCCTGCCGGCCGCCCTCGGCTGGTGCCTGGCCGGCGGCCTCTGCCTGCCGCTGCTGGCCACCTGCGCCGGACTCCTGGTGGAGCGCAGCGACCGGGCCGCGCAGTGGGTCCGGCGGCTCACGCCGTACGTGACGGTGCTGATCCTGGCGCTCGCCGCGCAGAGCGCGCTGGCCGTCGCCGGGCATCCGGTGCGGTGGCTGGAGCGGGCCGAGCTGTGGTCCGGCCCGTGGGGCTGGGCGGGAATCGCCGCGCTGGCCCCGACCCGGGCGGCCGTGCCGGGCGGCTGGGCGGCCGCCGCGCTGCTGGTGCTACCGACCCTGGCCGCGCTGCTGCTGGCCGACCGGGCCGCCGCGACGGTGCCGCTGGCCCGGCTGCGCGAGCGCGCCCGGACGGCCGCCGGGGTGCTCGCCGCGCTGCGGACGGTCGAGCTGCGCAGTGCCCGGCTGGCCGTGAACAGCGCCGCCGGCGGCGACCGGCAGCGCCGGGTGCGGCTGCCGGCCCCGAAGCGGGTCTGGCTGGTCGTGCCGTGGCGGGACACCCTCGCGCTGCTCCGCTCCCCCGCGCGGCTGGGCCGCGCCGTGGTGCTCGCGGTGCCGGCCCTGCTCGGCGCGGTGCTGGCGCACGGCGCACGGGGCGGGCTGTCCTGGCTGGCCACGGCCGTCGCACTGGTCTTCGGCTACCTGGCGGTGGCCCAGTTGCTGGAGCCGGCCCGGATCGAGACGGACGACGTCCGGCGGGCCTCCTGGTCACCGTTCCCGTTCGCCTCGCTGATGCTGCGGCACGCGATCGTGCCGACGCTGGCGGGCGTGCTGCTCGGGCTGGGCTGCACGGCGGCGATGCTGGCCGCGGGCGGCGGGGCGGCGGCCTGGCTGGCGCCCGCCGTGGCCCCGGCGCTGGTCGCGGCCGGACTGGTGAACGCCTGCCGGGGCGCGATGCGCAAGGACCTGATGTTCTCCCCGGCGCAGGGCACGGGCGGCGGGGCGGGGCCGCTGCTGTTCGGCGCTTGGTACGCGGCGGGGCCGGCGGTGGCCGTGATCGTGCTGACGCCGATGTTCTCGACGGCGCTGCGCAGCGGTGCGGCGGTGCCGGTGGGCAAGGCCGCGCTGATGGCCGTGGTGGTGGCCGTGCTGCTGCTGCGCTGGGCGCAGGCCAGGGCGGTGAAGCTGAGCCGGTCGCGGCCGGGAGAGGGCGGCTAGCGCGGACGGGGCGGCGGCTCGGCGGCGCGAGCCGCCGCCCCAGATGTCTATACAGCTTTGAGACGGCTAGCTGTCATCGCGGCGACACCGAACACCCCGCGGGCGGTCATCTCGGGCACTTAGACATAACGGGTCTGGACCAGACAGGCAGAACAGCGCCGTGATCGAGGAGCCACCCCCCATGAGTCCGATGCCCGAAGTCTCCCGCCGCACCCTGCTCGGCGGCGTGGCCGCAGCCGCCGTACTGTCGGCGCTCCCGCTGAGCGTGCGTGAGGCGCTCGCCGCCCCGGCCAGGCCGGGAAAGCTCTCCGACATCCAGCACGTCGTCGTCCTCATGCAGGAGAACCGGGCCTTCGACCACTACTTCGGCACCCTCCCCGGCGTGCGCGGCTTCGGCGACCGGGCCGCCGTGCGCGGGGTCAACGGCCGCTCGCTGTTCCACCAGCCCGACCCCTCCCGCAAGGAGGGCCACCTGCTGCCGTTCCCGATGAACGCCGCGCACACCAACGCGTACCAGCAGGGCGCCCCGGCCTTCGGCTTCGTCGACTCGATGAACGCCTGGAACGACGGCCTCGCCGACGGCTCGGTGACCCGCCGCTCCGGCGGCTGGCTCGGCCAGGGCTACTACGAGCCCGCCGACATGCCCTTCTACAACGCGCTGGCCTCGGTGTTCACCACCTGCGACGCCTACCACGCGTCGGTGCAGTGCAACACCAACACCAACCGCGAGCACCTGATGACGGGCACCAGCGGCGGCACCGTCCGCGACACCCCGGTGACCGACAACAGCGAGCCCGCCGCCGGTTTCGAGTGGACCACCTACGCCGAGCGGCTGGAGGCGGCCGGCGTCAGCTGGAAGACCTACCAGGCGCTGGACAACTTCGACGACAACGCACTGGCCTGGTTCACCAGCTTCCACCAGGCGAAGCCGGGCGAGCCGCTGTACGAGCGCGGGCTGCGCGCGGTCGGCGACCCGGCGAAGAAGGGCGACCCGTTCGCGATGGGCGACGCCCTGGTCGACGCGTTCACCGCCGACGTCCAGGCCGACACGCTGCCGCAGGTGTCCTTCCTGGTCGCGCCCGCCGCGCTGTCCGAGCACGCCAACTACGCGCCGCCGAACGGCGAGCACCTCACCGCCCGGCTGCTCTCCTCGCTCGCCGCCAAGCCCGAGGTGTGGGCGAAGACCGTCTTCATCCTCAACTACGACGAGCACGGCGGCTTCTTCGACCACCTGCTGCCGCCCGTACCGCCGCTCGCCACCGGGCGCGGCAAGTCGACCGTGCCGGTCGACGGCGAGGTCGTCGTCCGGGTCAGCAAGGGCGGCAGCACCTACCACCGGACGGTCGGCCAGGACGGCCGGTACCGGGTGAAGGCCGCCGACGGCTCGCTCACCTGGTCGGACACCCTGCCCGCCGGGGAGACGCTGGTGGCCGGCCCGTTCCCGATGGGCCTGGGCGTCCGCGTGCCGATGGTCGTCGTCTCGCCGTGGACGCGCGGCGGCGTGGTCGACTCCACCGTCTACGACCACACCTCGGTGATCCGGTTCCTGGAGAAGCGCTTCGGCGTCCAGGAGCCCAACATCAGCGCCTGGCGGCGGGCCGTCACCGGCGACCTCACCTCCGTCTTCGACTTCTCCGGCCGCAACCCGGCCTGGCCCGAACTGCCCGACACCAGCGGCAACCGCCAGAAGGTGACGGACACCGGCAAGCTGCCCGCGCCCACCGTGCCCAGCCCGCAGTCGCTCCCGCAGCAGCAGCGCGGCACCCGCACGGCCCGCCCGACGCCGTACAACCTCACCGTCAAGCCGCGGCTGCGCGACGGCGTGCTGACGGTCGACTTCGTCAACCAGGGCCGCCAGGGCGCCGTCCTCGCCGTCTACCCCGCGCCGGGCGGCGCGCCCCGGCACTACACCGTGGGAGCCAAGGACCGGCTCTCCGACACCTGGACGGTCGGCGCCGAGGGCTACGACCTGCGGGTGCACGGGCCGAACGGCGCACTGTGGCACCTGCGCGGCGACGCCGCCGCCCCCTACGAGGCGTCCATCTCCGAGGAGCAGAACGGGCGGGTGCTGGAGGTCGACGTGATCAACCGCTCGCGCACCGCGCAGACCTTCCTGGTCGGCGACCTCGCGTACGGGGACGGGCTGCGCCAGGTGCGGGTCGCCGCGGGCGACGACCGGACGGTCAACGTCAAGGTCGGCCGCGAGGGCTGGTACGACGTGGTGGTCGCGCTCCAGGGCGACCTGACCTTCCGCCGCCGTCTGGCCGGCCGGTTCCCCGGTGACGAGCAGGGGGTCACCGACCCGGCGATGGGCCTGCCGGACGCACTCGCGCTGGACGTCTCGCTCCAGGCCGCCTCCGCCACCATCGACGAGGCGATCCTGCTGCCCGGCCGCCCCGCCCGGGTCAGCGCCCGCTTCGGCGCGACGGCCGCCCTCACCGGCATCGAGGCCCAGCCGGTCGTCCCGGCGGGCTGGACGGTCACCGCCGTCACCGCGCCGCCCGCCGCACTGGCGGCCGGGGCGAGTGCGACCGCCGTCTGGGAGGTGACGCCGCCGGCCGTACTGCCCGACGGCGGCAGCTACCGGCTCCTGGTCACCGCGCGCGCCCTGGCCGGCGACCGGTTCGCCGTCGCGGACGGCGAGTTGAGCGCCCGCACGGCGCCCGTGATGGCCGGCCACCTGCTCGGCGAGGACTTCGAGTCGCTGGCGGGCGCCCTCCAGCCGGTCGGCGGCGTGCTCGGCTGGACGGCGCAGGCCCCGCAGGGCTGGTCGGTCGTCAACGCGGCCGGCATGCCGCAGGGCACGGCCCGCCTCCAGGGCTGGACCTTCCACACCAAGCGCGCCTGGTCCACCCCGGCCGGGCAGGACCGCGGCAACTTCGCCCGGGGCCTGGGCATCGTCGCCGTCGCCGACCCCGACGACTGGGACGACACCGGCGCGCCCTCCGGCAAGGGCAAGTTCGACTCGACGCTGGTCTCGCCGGCCGTGCCGATCCCGGCCGGGGTGGGCACCCTGTACCTCGCGTTCGACTCGCACTACCGGCAGGAGGCGCCGCAGAAGGCCGCCGTCACCGCGGTGTTCGACAACGGCGTCGAAACCCGGCTGGTCTTCTGGAGCAGCGACGCGACCGGCAACGACAACGCCGGCAAGGACGTCCAGAACGCCTTCGTCACCCGGCAGTTCGCCGTCCCGGCGGGGGCGTCCTCGGTGACGCTGAAGTTCCGGATGTACGACGCGGGCAACAACTGGTTCTGGGCGGTGGACCACATCCGCCTCGACAGCCGGGCCGTCACGGGCTGACCGCCCGGCCGCCGGCCCCGCACACCCGTCACCGGGAGTGCGGGGCCGGCTGTGCTGCGGCCCGTGGCCCGTGAGCCGTGGGCCGTGCTCAGGCGGCCAGCAGCTTCTCGTAGCCGACCAGCCGGACGCAGGCGACCAGCCCGGCGACGGCCTGCTCCAGCTCCGCCAGGGAGGGGTAGCTGGGCGCGATGCGGATCACGGCGTCCCGCGGGTCGTCGCCGAGCGGGTGGGTGGCGCCGGCCGGGGTCAGCGCGATACCGGCCTCGGCGGCGCGGCGGACGATCTCCTTCGCACAGCCGTCCAGCACCTCCAGGCTGACGAAGTAGCCGCCCTTCGGGGTGGTCCAGGCGGCGAGGCCGGTGCCGGCCAGCCCGTCGTGGAGGATGCGCTCGACGGCCTCGAACTTCGGCTGGAGCAGGGCGCGCTGGCGCTCCATGTGCTTGAGCACACCGGCCTCGTCCTGGAGGAACCGGGCGTGGCGCAGCTGGTTGACCTTGTCCGGCCCGATCGACCGCTTGGCCTGGTTGGCGAGCAGCCACTTCACGTTCGCCGCCGAGGAGCCGAAGAAGGCGACGCCCGCACCCGCGAAGGTGACCTTCGAGGTGGAGCCGAAGACGAAGGCCCGGTCCGGCCGGCCGCTCCGCTCGCAGGCCGCCAGCAGGTCCGCGATCTCCACGACCTCCTCGGTCAGGTGGTGGACGGCGTAGGCGTTGTCCCAGAAGATCCGGAAGTCCGGTGCGGCGGTGGGCATCTCGGCCAGCCGGCGGACGACCTCGTCGCTGTAGACGGCGCCGTCCGGGTTGCTGTACTTGGGGACGCACCAGATGCCCTTGACCGCAGGGTCGTCGGCGACCAGCCGCTCCACGACGTCCATGTCGGGGCCCTCGGCCGTCATCGGCACCGGGATCATCTCGATGCCGAAGCGCTCGCAGATGGCGAAGTGCCGGTCGTAGCCGGGGACGGGACAGAGGAAGGCGATCCGCTCCTCGTCCACCCAGCGCGAGGCCGCTCCCGGCAGGACGCTGAGCAGCGCCTGCACGACCGCGTCGTGCATGAGTTCGAGGCTGGAGCTGCCGATGGCCAGCAGCTGGCCGGCCGGCACCTGGAGCGGCCCGGCGAAGATCTCGCGGAGCTCCGGGAGGCCCTGGAGCCCGCCGTAGTTGCGGCAGTCCGTGCCGTCGGCCGCGGTGTGCTGGTCGCCGGGCAGGCTCAGCAGCTCCTGGGAGAGGTCGAGTTGCTCGGGCGCCGGCTTGCCGCGGGTGAGGTCCAGGGACAGTCCGCGGGCCACCAGTGCCTGGTAGTCCTGCCGGGCGAGATCCCGGTACGACGTCAGGGTGTCCTTGCTCAGACCGGTGTTCGTCATGGTGCTTCCTCTCGCCCTGCTCCTGCGGTGCCGCTCGTCCGGCGGGCGGCGCCAAGGATACAAGCCCCGCGCCCGGCCCCCGTCGGCCGTCCGGGAGCGCGCTCCTCCTTGCGGGAGGGTGCGCAACGACCGGCGCTCGATTGCGCAAGAATTCGATGTCGACTCGCACTTGGACAGCAAGCCAGTGGAATTATCTGGCAGGAGCCTTGCGGAACCCACCCGTGGGTCCTAGGGTCGGCTCACCCTCGTGGCGCGTGCTTCGCCCCGAGGCCCTGAGCGCCGGCTGGCATCCACCCCGAGCCGGCCCCCGAGAGAAACGAGCCCTCGATGTCACGGAGCACCACCGGAGCCTCGGCGAGACCGTCCGGCCGGACGCCGCGAGGATCCGCCGCAGCCGTGGCCGCGATGACCGCGGCCACCGTCGGCCTCAGCGTCCTGGCCGGCGGCACCGCCCTGGCCGGCCCGTCCGGCCAGGCCGCCGGAGCCCCCGTCGTGACCCGCGCCGCCCTCGACCCGTCGCTCGTCGCCGGTCGGGGCGCGGCCGTCGACTTCGCCGAGCAGGAGGCCGAGAACGCCACCACCACCGGCACCCAGGTCGGCCCGGACCGCACCGCGTACACCCTGGCCGCGGAGGCGTCCGGCCGCCGGGCGGTCAAGCTGACGCCCGGCCAGTACGTCGAGTTCACCCTCCCCGCCGCCGCCAACGCGATCAACGTGCGCTACAGCATCCCGGACGCACCGGACGGCGGCGGCATCACCGCGCCCCTCGACGTCACGGTGAACGGCAAGAACCGCACCACCATGACCCTCACCTCGCAGTACGCCTGGCTGTACAACCAGTACCCGTTCTCGAACGACCCCAAGGCCGGTCTGCTGCACCCCGACTGGTGGATCACCGAGTGCGGCTGCGTGCCGAGCGCGACCACGCCGGCCCCGACCGTCGCCACGCCGTTCCGCCCCAACCACGCGTACGACGAGCAGCGCCTGCTGCTGGGCCGCACCTACCGCGGCGGTGACAAGGTGCGCCTGGCCGTCCCCGCCGGGAGCAACGCCGCCTCCACCGTGATCGACCTGCTCGACACCCAGCTCGTCGGCCTTCCGCACGTCAACCTCGCGGCGGCGAACGTGCTCGCCTTCGGTGCGGACCCGTTCGGCCGGCGCGACTCGGCGGACGCGATCGACAGGGCGATCGCCTTCGCGAAGCGCAACCACCTCAAGGTCTACATCCCGCCGGGCACCTACCAGGTGAACCGTCACATCATCGTCGACGACGTCACGATCGAGGGTGCCGGCAGCTGGTACACCATCATCAAGGGCCACCAGGTCACCCTGGCCACCCCGTCGGCCGACGGATCGGTGCACACCGGTGTCGGCTTCTACGGCAAGGACGCCTCGGCCGGCGGCAGCAACAACGTCCACCTGTCCGGCTTCGCGATCGAGGGCGACGTCCGCGAGCGGATCGACACCGACCAGGTGAACGGCATCGGCGGGTCGATGAGCAACTCCACCATCGACGGCCTCTACATCCACCACACCAAGGTGGGCCTCTGGTTCGACGGCCCGATGACCAACCTGAAGATCACCAAGAACGTGATCGCCGACCAGATCGCCGACGGCCTCAACTTCCACACCGGCGTGACCCACTCGCTGGTGTCGAACAACTTCGTCCGCAACTCGGGTGACGACGGCCTCGCCATGTGGTCCGAGAAGACCGAGGACGCCGACAACACCTTCGACCACAACACCGTGCAGACGCCGGTGCTCGCCAACGGCATCGCCATCTACGGCGGCACCGACAACACCGTGTCGAACAACCTCGTCGCCGACCCGGTCCGCGAGGGCAGCGCCATCCACGTCGGCTCCCGCTTCGGCGCCGAGCCGTTCACCGGGCACCTGTGGATCACCGACAACACCACCGTCCGGGCCGGTACGCAGGAGCTGAACTGGAACATCGGCCTCGGGGCCATCTGGTTCTACGCGCTGGACAAGAACATCGACGCGGACATCCGGGTCACCGGCGACCACTACCTCGACAGCACCTACAACGCGGTCATGCTGGTCGCCGACTGGCCGGTGAAGGACCTCTACTCGGTCACCAACCTGCACTTCAAGGACATCAAGGTCGACGGCACCGGCACCTCCGTGCTCAGCGCCCGCGCCGCCGGATCCGCCACCTTCGAGAACGTGGACGCCCGCAACGTCGGCGCCGTCGGCGTCAACAACTGCGGCACCTTCCACTTCAGCCAGACCGGCTCGGAGTTCGCCCTGACCGACCTCGGCGGCAACGACGGCGGCGGCACCACCGGCCCCTGGCTCGCCCCCTGGGAGCTGCCCAACACCATCACCTGCGACGACCGCCCGCCGTATGCGTGCGTCAGCCTGGACCCCGGCCTCAGCCGAGGGTCGCGAGGGCCTCGTTCAGCGTCTGCGACGGGCGCATGACGGCCGCGGCCTTCGCCGGGTCGGGCTGGTAGTAGCCGCCGATCTCGACGGGCGAGCCCTGGACGGCGATCAGCTCGTCGACGATGGTCTGCTCCTGCTCGGACAGCGTCTTGGCGAGAGCCGCGAACGCCTCCGCGAGCTGCGCGTCCTCGGTCTGGCCGGCCAGCTCCTGGGCCCAGTAGAGGGCCAGGTAGAAGTGGCTGCCGCGGTTGTCGATGCCGCCCAGCTTGCGGCTCGGCGACTTGTCCTCGTTGAGGAAGGTGCCGGTCGCCCGGTCCAGCGTGTCGGCGAGGACCTGGGCCCGCGCGTTGCCGGTGCTCTGCGCGAGGTGCTCGAAGCTCGCCGCCAGGGCGAAGAACTCGCCCAGGCTGTCCCAGCGGAGGTAGTTCTCCTTGAGCAGCTGCTGGACGTGCTTCGGCGCGGAGCCGCCGGCACCCGTCTCGAACAGGCCGCCGCCGTTGATCAGCGGGACGACCGAGAGCATCTTGGCGCTGGTGCCCAGCTCCAGGATCGGGAACAGGTCGGTCAGGTAGTCGCGCAGCACGTTGCCGGTGACCGAGACGGTGTCCTCGCCGCGGCGGATCCGCTCCAGCGAGAACGCGGTCGCCTCGGCCGGCGTCATGATCTCGATCTGCAGGCCCTCGGTGTCGTGCTCGGGCAGGTACGCCTTGACCTTGGCGATCAGGTTGGCGTCGTGCGCGCGGCTCTCGTCGAGCCAGAACACGGTCGGGTTGCCGGTCGCCCGGGCCCGGTTGACGGCGAGCTTGACCCAGTCGCGGATCGGCACGTCCTTGGTCTGGCAGGCGCGGAACACGTCGCCGGCGCTCACCGGCTGCTCCAGCACGACGTTGCCGGCGCCGTCGACGAGCCGGACGGTGCCCTCGGCGGCGATCTCGAACGTCTTGTCGTGGCTGCCGTACTCCTCGGCCGCCTGCGCCATCAGGCCGACGTTCGGGACGGAGCCCATGGTCGCCGGGTCGAAGGCGCCGTTGGCGCGGCAGTCGTCGATGACGACCTGGTACACGCCGGAGTAGCTGCTGTCCGGGATGACGGCGAGGGTGTCGCCCTCCTTGCCGTCCGGGCCCCACATGTGGCCGGAGGTGCGGATCATCGCCGGCATCGAGGCGTCGACGATGACGTCGCTCGGGACGTGCAGGTTGGTGATGCCCTTGTCGGAGTCGACCATGGCGAGGGTGGGGCCCTCGGCCAGCTCGGCGTCGAAGGAGGCCTTGACCGCCGCGCCCTCGGGCAGGGCGTCGAGCCCGCCGAGGATGCCGCCGAGACCGTTGTTCGGGTTCAGGCCGGCCGCCGCGAGCACCTCGCCGTACTGGGCGAAGGTCTTCGGGAAGAACGCGCGCACGACGTGGCCGAAGATGATCGGGTCGGAGACCTTCATCATGGTGGCCTTGAGGTGCACCGAGAACAGCACGCCCTCGGCCTTGGCCCGGGCGACCTGGGCGGCGAAGAACTCGCGCAGCGCGGCCACGTGCAGCACGGAGGCGTCCACGACCTCGCCGGCGAGCACCGGTACCGACTCGCGCAGCACGGTGGTGGTGCCGTCGGCGCCCGCCAGCTCGATGCGCAGCGAGCCGTCCTCGGCGATCACGGTGGACTTCTCGGTGGAGCGGAAGTCGTCGGCGCCCATGGTGGCGACGTTCGTCTTCGACTCGGGGGTCCAGGCGCCCATGCGGTGCGGGTGCGTCTTGGCGTAGTTCTTCACCGAGGCGGGGGCGCGGCGGTCGGAGTTGCCCTCGCGCAGGACCGGGTTGACGGCGCTGCCCTTGACCTTGTCGTAGCGCGCGCGGACGTCGCGGTCCTCGTCGGTCTTCGGCTCGTCCGGGTAGTCCGGCAGCGCGTAGCCCTGCGCCTGGAGCTCCGCGACCGCCGCCTTGAGCTGCGGGACGGACGCCGACACGTTCGGCAGCTTGATGATGTTGGCCTCGGGCGTCTTGGCGAGCTCGCCGAGCTCCGCGAGGGCGTCGGCGATGCGCTGGCCCTCCTCAAGACGCTCCGGGAAGCTGGCGATGATGCGGCCGGCCAGCGAGATGTCGCGGGTCTCCACGCTGACGCCCGCCGTCGAGGCGTACGCCTGGACCACCGGCAGGAACGAATACGTCGCCAGGGCCGGGGCCTCGTCAGTGTGCGTATAGATGATGGTCGAGTCAGTCACCGGGTACTCCGCTTCACGTCGGAAAACGTCTCGACATCAAGATATCTCGTGACCGCCCCTCCGCGACACCCGCCCCACGCCGAGTCGCCGAACAGCCCCGCCGGCGGCCCGCGACGACGGCCCCGGCGGGCCGGCCCCCACCCCTGGCGCAGTGCCGTAGCCGCCCGGCTACCCCTGCCGGGCATGGCAACAGAAGCACTCCGGATCAGCATTTCCGCGCCTGGTGGACGCGGGTAGCTTCGGGTCTGCCGAGGGCGAGAGGCGGACCGACCGGAGACGGGAACGGCTCGCCGCGACAGATACGGGAGAGCTGCGTGAGCCACCCATTTCTCGACAGGTTCAAGCTGTTCGGAGACGCGGATGCCGTGGTCTTCGGGAACACGACCACCAGTTACCGCGACCTCATCGAGGTGGTCGAGGACTGGCGGGCCTACCTCACCGCGAACGGGGTCGGCCGGGGTGACGTGGTCACCCTGGAGGGCGCCTCGTCACTGCAGACGTGCGCCGGACTGCTCGCACTGATCGACCGGGGAGCACTGGTGATCCCCCTCACCACGCTGCCCGACGCCAAGCGGGCGGAGTTCCTGGAGGTCGCCGAGGCCGAGACGACGATCAGCATCGACGACGCCGGCGACCGGCACCTGGCGCGGACCGGCCGCCGGGCCGGCCACGAGCTCTACGGACGGCTGCGCGAGGCCGGCCGGGCGGGCCTGGTGCTGTTCAGCTCGGGGACGACGGGGCGCAGCAAGGCGTCCGTCCTGGACTTCGAGAAGGTGCTGGCCCGCTACGGCGAGCCGAGCCGGCCGAACCGGATCCTGTCCTTCCTGAACCTGGACCACATCGGCGGCGTCAACACGCTGCTCCACACCTTCAGCCAGGGCGGCGCGATCGTGACGGTCGCCGACCGGTCGGCGGAGAGCGTCTTCGCCACCGTGGCCCGGCACCGGGTGGAGATCCTGCCCACCACCCCGACGTTCCTCAACATGGTGCTGATCTCCGGGGTGCTCGACCGCTTCCCGCCGCAGTCGCTGAAGCTCATCACCTACGGCACCGAGCCGATGCCGCTGCGCACCCTGGAGCGGCTGAAGAAGGAACTGCCGGACGTCCGCTTCAAGCAGACCTACGGCCTCTCCGAGCTCGGCATCCTGCCGACCCGCTCGAAGAGCGACGACACCCTGTGGCTGAAGCTGGGGAACACGAACGGCTTCGAGTACAAGATCGTCGACGACGTGCTCTGGGTCCGCTCCGACATGGCGATGCTCGGCTACCTGAACGCCCCGGCCCCGTTCGACGAGGAGGGGTTCTTCAACACCCAGGACGTGGTCGAGACCGACGGCGAGTACCTGCGGATCCTCGGCCGCCGCTCGGAGATCATCAACGTCGGCGGGGAGAAAGTCTACCCGACCGAGGTGGAGAACGTCCTGCTCCAGGTCCCGAACGTCGCGGAGGCGACGGTCTCCGGCCACCCGAGCCCGGTGACGGGCATGGTCGTCCGGGCGACCCTGCTGCTGGCCGAGGAGGAGGACGAGGCCACCGTCCTGCGCCGGGTGCGCCGGCACTGCAAGGAGCGGCTGGAGGCGTTCAAGGTGCCGCTGATCATCGAGATCTCGGCCGACGACCTGCACTCGGACCGCTTCAAGAAGATCCGGAGCGCCCGATGACCGCAGCCCCGGAGCAGCCGGCGGCCGCGGAGCGGGCCCCGGCGGCGCAGGGCGACCCGCGCCCGGTGGCCGTGGTCACCGGCGGCAGCCGCGGGCTCGGCGCCGTACTCGTGGAGCGGCTGCTCGCCGAGGGCTGGCGGGTCGCCACGTTCAGCCGCACCGCCAACGCCTTCGTGGAGTCGCTCACCGAGCGGGGCGGGGACGGCTTCCTCTGGCAGCCGGCCGACCTGCACGAACCCCGGGCGCTGCGCGAGTTCGTCGCGGAGGCCGCCCGCCGGTTCGGCCGGATCGACCTGCTCGTCAACAACGCGGGGGTCCTGCACCAGGAGCTGTTCCTCACGCTGTCCCCGAAGCGCGTGGACACCCTGATCGCGGCCAACCTGCTGGCCCCGATCACCCTGGCGCAGGCCTGCGCGCGGGTGATGACCGGCAACGGCGGCGGGACGATCGTCAACGTGTCGTCCATCAACGCGATCCGCGGCTACCGCGGGGTCGCGGTGTACTCGGCGGCCAAGGCCGGCCTGGACGGCTTCAGCCGCAGCCTCGCCCGCGAGCTCGGGCCGTTCGGGATCCGGGTCAACACGGTCGTGCCCGGGTTCTTCGACTCCGACATGACCGAGGACGTCACCCCGCAGAACCGCGAACGCATCCAACGGCGCACCCCACTGGGCCGGTTGGCGAGCGTCGAGGAGATCGCCGACGCGACGCTCTACCTCTGCTCACCCCGCGCATCTTTCATCACTGGACAGACGATCGTCGTAGACGGAGGTATCACATGCTGAAGCAAGCCGAAGTCCGGGCCGTGGTCATCGGCCGGATGGGCATCCTGCTGCTGGAGGAGACCGACGAGGTCGTGGCCGTCGGCGGCGAGGACCAGCTGCACGAGCTGGCGTTCAACTCGCTGCTGCTGGCCCGCCTGATCATCCAGCTGGAGTCGGCCGTCGGCGTCGACCCGTTCGCCTCCGAGGTCGCGTCCATCGCGGACATGCGGACGGTCGAGGACCTGGTCGGCGCGTACGAGAGCGCGGTGGCGCAGGCCGCCGGGGCGGTCCCGGCACTGGCGGAAGCGGCGGCCGGGTCATGACCGCGACCTCACTCCTCCTGCATTCCATCGACGACTACCTGGGGCCCAGCGAGGGCCGGTTCTTCGGCGGTGGCTACCGCCGGGCCCGCTACCAGGTCGACGGGATCGCGGTCACCCCCGACGGGCCGGCGGCCGGCGCCGTGGCCACCGTCAGCATCGGCTACCCGGCGGACTGGTCCCGCAAGGCCAGGTCCGTCGACCTGCGGCCGCACCTGAGCACCGTCGACATGCTGGTGCTCGGCCTCCAGCTCAGCGAGGCCCACCTCGTCCGGGCCCACGGCCTCGACCGCGCGCTGCGCACCGATGCCTGGGTGCGCAAGGTGACGCTGCGCGCGGGCGCGGAGCCGCAGGAGGACCTGGACGGGATGCCGGGCTCGGCGAAGCCGGTCAGCACGACGCCGGTGCCCGGCTCGGACGGCCGGTACGTGTCGGTGTACGACGCCTCGGTGGGCGCGATGCGCGCCCGCTACGAGATCGAACACCGGACGGGGGCGGCCGGGCCGGCCGCACCCGCCGCCTTCGCCTCCCTGGACGACGCCCTCGGCCCGGCCGCCGGGCGCTACTACGGCGCCGGTTTCCAGCACCAGCGCCAGCAGATCGAGGACGTCCACGTCGACCTGTCGGCCCTGCGCTCCTCCGCCACCGTGCGGATCGGCACGGCCGACGGCGGCCCGCCGCCCGCCGAGGGCCTGGACGGGGCCCACCAGCCCCTGGTCTCGGTGATCGACTGCTTCGTCGTGAACCTCCAGTTGGCGCAGATCATGATGTACGAGATGGACGCCGTCCGCCGGCAGGACAGCAACACGCTGTGGATGGTCCGCACGGTCCTGGAGTGCGCGGACCCCCGGCGCCCCTGGACGGACGCCCTGACCGCCTCGGCCCGGATCGCCGAGAAGTACCTGGTACCGCTGCGCGGCCGGACCTGGCGGAACGTGCAGATCCAGGGCGAGTGCGGCGGAGTGACCCTGCGCGCCGCCTTCGCCCACGAGCTGCCGGCCGAAGCCGCAGCCGTCGCCGTCGCCTGACCCGGCCAGACCGGCCCCAACGAGACCTACGGGAGCACGCTCCATGAAGATCGCAATCTCTGGCACCTACTCCTCCGGCAAGACCCGTTCGGTGATGGCGCTGTCCCACTACACCGGCCTGCCCCGCACGCTGGCCCGGGCCATCCGCGAGATCCTGCCGGAGGCCCTGCCCGGCAAGACGCTCGCCGAGGTGACCCCGGCCGAGTTCCTCCAGCTGATGATGCGCCGGCACGTCGGCCGCGCCGTCCACGAGGCCGTCCTGGGCGAGAACTTCCTCTCCGACGGCTCCTCCCTCCAGGAGTGGCTGTACGGCGCGGCGCGGGTGCGCCACGGCATGAACCCGACCGCGACGGCCCACCTGAGCGAGACGGCCCAGGCTCCCGGCAGCGCCGAGATGGCCTACTTCGCCGAGGTGGTCGAGCAGTTCGGCAACGCCTTTAAGCAGCACGTGAGCCAGACCTACGACGCGTTCGTGCACCTGCGGCACGAACTGCCGATCACGGACGACGGCCACCGGCCGATGAACGAGTCGTTCCGCACCACGATCGACGAGATGCTGCTCAGCACCCTGGAGGAGCTGAAGATCCCCGTCCACGTGGTCGGCGGGGCGTTCCCGGACCGGCTGGACCAGATCGTGGAGATCTTCGGGCTGCCCACCGTGATGGGCGTCGACGAGGCGATCGAACTGGCCAACGCCGACTACGCGCAGATCGACCTCCGGCTGGAGACCGAGCGGGCCAAGGCCTTCGCGAGCGTCGCGGCCTGATCCGGGCGCGCTCCGGGAGCACCGGCCCGGTGCGGCCGCCGTCACGG
>NZ_JBHUWW010000129.1:0-26478 GCF_042669755.1 Kitasatospora sp. NPDC057223
GCCGCCGCCACTCACCCGGGTGGCGGCGGCCGGTCGGTGGGAAGATGGCATGGCGGGCATTCGACCTCCGGGCGGTTTCCTGGCCATGCACACGGACGAGCACGCGGATCACTCCGCGGACGCAGAGCAGCGGCACGACCGAGCGCGGGTGCAGGACCCCGGGCCGGGTGCCGCCGGGGATGCCCTGCGGGCCGGGCCGGGCGGCCGCTCCGACCAGGGCGGCCTGCTGTCGGTGCCCATCGCGACCGCGCTGATCGCGGCCGACGGCCGGATCCTGCACTGGAGCGCCGACGCCGAGGCACTGCTCGGCTTCTCCGCCGCAGAGGCCGTCGGCACACCGGCCGCCAACATCCTGGTGACCGAGGAACAGCGGCCGGGTGTGCTGACGCTGTTCGACGGCATCCTGAGCGGGCGCGGCTGGTCGGGTGTCTTCCCGGTGCGCCACCGCGACGGTCACCACGTGAACCTGGAGTTCCGCACCCATCCGATCATGGGCCCCGACGGCCACCCGCTGGTCCTCGCGGTGGCCTCGGACGTCACGGCGCTGCGCCGGGTGGAGGCCGACCTCGCCGTGCTCGACGGGTTCTTCACCCAGTCGCCGGTGGGGATGGCGGTGTACGACCCCGATCTGCGCTTCGTCCGGCTGAACCAGGCCCTGGCGGCGGCCAACGGGCTCGCCGTGCCGGACCACCTGGGCCGCCGGGTGACGGAGGTGCTGCCGGGGATCAACGCGGCGGAGATCGAGGCGGTGATGCGCGGGGTGCTGGAGACCGGCCGGCCGGTGATCGACGCCCGGTCGCACGGCCGCACGGCGGGTGACCCGGGACAGGAGCACGCGTGGTCCGCCTCGTACTTCCGGCTGGAGGAGCCCGGCGGCAAGGTGCTCGGGGTGAGTTCCACCATCGTCGACGTCACCGAGCACTTCCGGGCCGAGGCGCTGGCCGTCTCGGCGCAGGAACGGCTGACCCTGCTGGTGGACGCGGCGGCCTCCATCGGCACCACCCTGGACCTGCGGCAGACCGCCCGTGAGCTGGCGCAGGTGCTCGTCCCCCGGGTCGCGGACACCTGCGGGGTGTTCGCGCTGGAGGAGCAGGTGGCCCAGGTCGGGTCGGCCGGGTTCGCCGCGCCGGGCGGGGACCGGCCGGTGCAGGTGCGCCGGCTCGCGACCGCCGCCTCCGAGGCGGACTACCCGCTGGAGGACCTGCCGACCGACGCCGTGCTCACCATCCCGCCGGACTCCGCCTACGCCCTGGCCCTCTCGACCGGCCGGCCCGTCGTGGCGCCGTCCTGGGAGCTGCCGCTGCTGGCGCCGGGTATGACGCCCGAGCGGCTGAAGACCTATCGCGGCCTGCGCCCCCGCGAGACCCGGATCGCGCCGCTGGTCGCGCGCGGGACGGTGCTCGGCATGGTGGTGTACTCGCGGCGCGGGCAGCGGGAGTCCTTCGCGGCGGCTGACTTCACCCTCGGCGACGAACTGGCCGGGCGGGCGGCGGTCGCCATCGACAACGCGCTGCTGTACACCCGGCGCGAGCAGGTGCTCAAGGCGCGCGCACAGGCGCTGCGGGACGCGAAGGCGGCGCAGGAGCGGCTGGCGGTGGTCAACTCGGCGTCCACCCGGATCGGCACCACGCTCGACCCCGGGCAGACCGCCCGGGAGCTGGCGGAGGTCGCGACGCCCCGGCTGGCCGACGCGGTCGTGGTGGAGGTGCTGGACTCGCTGCTGCGCGGGGAGCGCCAGGTGTTCAGCCCGGCGGACCGTTCGGCATCGCTGCGCCGGATGGCCTTCCACGCCGTGGAGGGCTCGGGCATGGCACCGATCGCACCGCTCGGGAACGTCCAGCGCTTCCACCCGAGCACGCCCCGGTCGTGGAGCCTGACCCACCGCCGGGCCGTGCTGGTCCCCCGGCTGGACGAGGAGGGGCTGGCCTGGCTGGCCGAGGACCCGGTGCGCGCCGAGGCCGCGCAGGCCCAGGGGGTGCACACCTTCATGGTGGTGCCGCTGATCGCGCGCGGCTCCGCGGTCGGCATCGCGGCGTTCTACCGGACGATCACCGCCCGCGCGTACGACGAGGAGGATCTCGCCCTGGCGCGCGAGCTGGCCGCCCGGGCGGCGGTGTCGATCGACAACGCCCTGCTCTACACCCGGGAGCGGGACGCGGCGCGCGAGACCCGGCGGGCACTGGACGAGGTCGAGGCGGGCCGGCAGAAGCTGGCGCTGCTGAACGAGGCGAGCACCCGGATCGGCACCACGCTGGACGTCCAGCGCACGGCGCAGGAGCTGGTCGAGGTGGTGATCCCCCGGTTCGCCGACTTCGTGACCGTCGACCTGCTGGACTCCGTGCTCGACGGGGACGATCTGACCCCGCCGCTGTCGCACAGCGGGGCGATGCTCCTGCGCGCGGTCGCCGTGGGCGAGGTGGGCTCCACCGGGGTGATGGCCCGGGCGGCCGATTCGGTGGGTCAGTCCTCGCAGTCCGCCCAGGTGTACGCGCAGAGCCTGCGGTCCGGACGCTCGGTGCTGGTCCCCGAGGTGGACGAGGCCGCGCTGCGCCGGATCGTCGCGTCCCCCGACCGGGTGGCGCCGAGCCTGGCGGCCGGCGTCCACTCGTACCTGATGGTGCCGCTACTGGCCCGCGGGGTGGTGCTGGGCGGCGCCGAGTTCATCCGGACGGACACTCCCGAGCCGTTCACCCCGGCGGACGTGGCGCTGGCCGAGGAGCTGGTCGCGCGGGCCGCCGTCTGCATCGACAACGCCCGGCTGTACCGGCGCGAGCGGGACACCGCGCTGACCCTCCAGCGCAGCCTGCTGCCGCAGGAGGTGCACCACACGGTGGGGCTGGAGATCGCCTACCGCTACCTGCCGAGCAGTGTCAGCAGCGAGGTCGGCGGGGACTGGTTCGACGTGGTGCCGCTGTCCTGCGGGCGGGTCGCGCTGGTGGTCGGCGACGTGATGGGGCACGGCATCCGGGCCGCCGCCACGATGGGGCAGCTCCGGACGGTGGCGAGAACGCTGATCACGCTGGACATCGACCCGGCCCGGGTGATGCGCCGGCTCGACGATGCGACGGCCGCGATCGGCGCGGGGCAGTTCGCGACCGGGGTGTGCGTGATCTACGACCCGGTGGAGCACAGCTGCACGGCCGCCAGCGCCGGCCACCTGCCGCCCGTGATCGCCACGCCGGACGGCCGGGCGCGGCTGGTCAGCCTGCCGCCCGGCGCGCCGCTCGGGGTCGGCGGGGTGCCGTTCGAGAGCGTCCGTTTCACGCTGCCGGAGGACGGCACCCTGGTGCTGTACACCGACGGGCTGGTGGAGCGCCGGGGGCGCGACATCGACGAGGGCCTGGAGCTGCTGCGGCACACGATGGCCGGGCGCGCCTTCTCGCTGGAGCGGACCTGCGACGCGGTGCTCACCGCGCTGGACGCACCGGCCAGCGAGGACGACATCGCCGTCATCATGGCGCGCTCCCGCGCGGTCGGCCCGGACCGGATCGCCACCCTGTCGCTGACCGGCGACCACGCGCTGGTCCGGCACGCCCGCCGTTTCACCCGCCAGACCCTCGCCGGCTGGGGCCTGGGCCAACTCGGCGACCTGATCGAGCTGCTGACCAGCGAACTCATCACCAACGCCCTGCTGCACGCGGGCGCGCCGACCCAGCTGAGGATCTCCCGCAACCGCTGCCTGACCGTGGAGGTCGCCGACCCGGACAGCCGGGCTCCGCACCCGCGCCGGGCGCTGGAGGGCGACGAGGGCGGCCGGGGCATGCACCTGGTGGACGAGCTGGCCCACCGCTGGGGCAGCCGCAGCACGCAGACCGGCAAGGTGGTCTGGTTCGAGGTCGACCTGCCCGGTACCGGCGACGAGTCCTGAGCAGCCCTGAGCAGCCCGGGGCGGGCCCGTCCGGTCGCCCGCACGCCCCGCCACGGGCTCCTTTCGGGTACGAACCCGCGCCGGCAGGGGTCGTTCCGCGGCTCTCCCGGGTAGCGATCAAGCACCCCGGGTCGGCCGCCCGACCGGCCGCCCCGGGTCTCGGTGAGCCGCTTCAGAAATGGTGATCGCGCTGTTCATCTCCCGCACCTGCCTCGCCGCCGTCCTCGCCGTCACCGTGGTCCACGGCTCCGGCGCGGCCCCGGCGCAGCCCGCGGCGCCGGTGGGGGCGCCCGGCGCCTTCTTCGGCCGTCCGGCGCCGCCGCACGGCGATCCGGTCTTCCCCGGCCTGGGCAACACCGGCTACGACGCACTGGGGTACGACCTGGCCTTCGACTACCTGGCCGACAGCCGGACGGTGAACGCCGTCGCGGGTATCACCGCCCGCGCCCTGGAGGCGCTCCCCCGGTTCGAGCTGGACGCGCTCGGCCTGGCCGTGCACGGCGTCCGGGTCGACGGCAGGCCGGCCGGGTTCGCGCTGCACGACGAGAAGCTGACCGTCACCCCGGAGCGGGAGGTCCGCCGCGGGGCCACCATGACGGTCACGGTCGAGTACTCCGCCGATCCCCGGGCCCGGCTGCCCCACACCGCCTGGATCCCGACCGCCGACGGCTTCGCGATCGCGGGCCAGCCGAAGAGCGCGCACACCGTCTTCCCGTGCAACGACCACCCCGCTGACAAGGCCGCCGTCACCGTCCGGATCACCGCGCCGAGCCGCACCCTCGGCGTCGCCGGCGGCACGCTGACGGAGACCGCCGAGCGGGACGGGCGCACGACCCGGACGTACGTCTCGCGCGATCCGATGGCCACCGAGCTGGTCCAGGTCTCGGTCGGCGACTACGTGGTGCGGGAGCATCCGGGGCCCGGCGGCCTGCCCCTGCGCGACGTCGTCCCGGTGGCACGCGCGAGTGCCGTGCAGCCCGCCCTGGACCTGACCTCCGCGCAGCTCGGCTGGATCGAGCAGCGCCTCGGCGCCTTCCCGTTCGAGGCGTACGGGCTGATGCCCGCCGACACCGACGACGGCCGGGCCTTCGACTTCACCGGCCTGGAGACGCAGTCCCTGACGCTCTACAAGCCCGGGTTCCTGGCGCAGCCGGAGCCGCAGATCGCCCCGCACATGATGCACGAACTGGTGCACGCCTGGTTCGGCGACAGCGTGTCGCCCCGGACCTGGGCGGACCTCTGGCTCAACGAGGGGCACGCCGACTACTACGGCCTGCTGTACCGGTACGAGCGGGGCTGGCCGGACGGGCTCGGGCTCACCTCGCTGGAGGCGAACATGCGGGACACCTACGCCCGCGGCGACCAGTGGCGGCTGGACTCCGGCCCGGTGGCGGCGCCGACGGCCGCAAACCTGTTCGACAGCCAGCGCTACGCCGGGGGCGTGCTCGTACTGTTCGCGCTCCGGGAGAAGGTCGGCGCCGCGGCGTTCGAGCGCATCGAGCGCGCCTTCCTGGAGCGCTACCGGTACGGCAGCGCGAGCACCCGGGATTTCATCGCGACCGCGAGCGAGGTCTCCGGCCAGGACCTCGACGCGTTCCTGAACGACTGGCTCTACGGCACCCGCACTCCACCGATGCCCGGCCATCCCGACTGGACCCCCGCGCCCGCCGTGCCCCGGGATTCCGGCCTCGCGGGCGCCCGGCAGGGGACGGCCACGCTCTGACGGCGACGCCCGCCACGGGCGGCGGCCCGGCGGCTCTGCGCCTGTCATGCACCCGGCCCATGCTGCGGAACGCCGCCCGCGCGCCGGTACCGGAGGCCGGGCGGATCACGCATCGTGGTCGCTGCGGCCCGCCCGCCGACCGGCTCGGTTCCGGACGGCGCGCGGGGCGACCAACCACGCTCCCCGGTCGGACCGCGCGCTACGGCCGCCGGCCGGCCCGCAGGGCCCAGAGCACCAGCGGGACCTGCAGCGGCACCCGGGCCCAGGCGGCCGCCTTGTACGGCGTCGGGTGACTGCGCCAGTCCACGGCCATCTTGACGTTGGCGGGCAGCACCGCGACGAAGAACCCGGCGGTGGCGAGCGCGCCGACCCGGCGGGTGCGCGGCGCCGCTACCGCCGCCCCGAGGGCGAGTTCGGCGACGCCGCTGGCGTACGTCCAGGCGCGCGGGGTGCCCGGCAGGGAGCGGGGCACGATGGCGTCGAAGGTCCTGGGCCGGGCGAAGTGCGCGACCCCGGCCGCCAGCAGCAGCACCGCCAGGGGGCGCGCCGCCCTGCGGGCCGACGGCGTGGAGCGCTCGGACGATGACATGGGGACCTCCGGAAGGGGCGGCGGTGCACAGGGCGCCCCAGGTTACCGGAGAGTAGTAACCCGCGTCCCGGGATCCGTCCGCACTCCTTCACGGCCACCGCCTCCTGGTCGCCACCCGGCAACAGCCGCCCTCCCGCTCCGGCCGACCGGCCGCCGGCCCGCCGGAGCGGAACGGCGGCCCGGGCCCGGCATCCCGTCCGGACGGTGTGTCAGTAGCGCAGGACGGCCGCGATGCGGTCGTAGTCCGCCAGCTCGTCGGTCGGCACGAACTGCACCTGCGCGCCGGTGTCCAGCGCCCGCTCGACGATCTCGTCGACCATGTCCTCGCGGACCTCGGGCGTCTCGGCGCGGGCCGGCACCAGGTGGTTGTCGGTGACCAGCACCGGCTCCCAGTAGTGCTCCTCCAGCACCACGAGCGCGACCCGGCCCTCGGACACGTTGCGCCACACCTCGTCGATCCCGGCCGCCAGCGACCGCGTCCCCTTCGCCTGGCTCAGCCGCTCCTTCGCCTGCCCGACCGCGCGCACCGCCTGCTCCCCCAGCGCGCCCGTCACCGCCTCCCGGACGGCCGCGGCCGCGGCGTGCGCCAGCCCGCCCCGGACCACGTGCGCCACCGCGGTCTTCGCCGCCGTCCCGACCTCGCCGAGGACCGCCAGCGCGGGTGCGTCGCCCACCACGAACACCGGCCGGGGATCGGTCTCCAGGACCGCGCCCAGCGCGGAGTCCGCCTCCCGGATGAAGTGCCGGGTCTGCTCGTCGCGGAAGGTGCTCGGCACGTCGCCGATCCGCTCCTTGCGCTCGACGTCCGGCTGGTCGGGCTCCTGCTCGCGCGGGAATCCCTGCCGGGTGTGCTCGGTCAGCCCCTTGCCGGAGCCGCCGAACAGCGCGGACCGCTCGGCCGAGATGGTCAGCACCCAGTACGGCGCGGCGGCGACCTGCGTGGCCACCAGGTTGCGGGTCAGGAAGGTCTCGGCGAACACGATCCGCGTCGGCACCGTCCGCGGGATGGACCAGACCTGATGCTCGCCCGGGGCGACCAGGATCACCAGGCCGTCCTCCGCGTGCACCAGGTCGACGTCGGCGACGGCCCGGTCGAGCTGGTCGAGCACGTCCAGGCGGTCCGCCCGCGAGACGCTCTCGTCGGCGTGCAGCCGGGCCTTGGCGTCGGCGACGAGGTTGCGCAGCCGGACGGCGTCCTGGGCGTTCTCGGGCTCACTGCGGTGCGTGGGCATCACCAGGGACACGGCCGGATAGCGCCGCGGCCGCCGCAGCTCGGCGAGAACGGACGGCGTGAGCTCTGCAGAGTGCATGGAGGCGCCCTTCTTGTCAGGGGTTGTCCTGTCCACTCCTCCCCCGAACGGGCTGTCAGTATTCGGGCAAAACCGGAAAACATGGTAGATATTTCGCGAGATCCCGATACCACTCGATTGGCGGACCCGCCCGCGCAGACCCCCGGCGTTCGGTTGCAGCCTTGGACTGCGGGGGGCGATCAGGCCACCCGGCACGCGACTTCAGGAGCGACCTCGTGACGAACACCGGCGGCCGCAGGACCGTACGAAACCACCGGCTCCACCCGCTGCGGATCGGCGCGGTCGCCGCGCTGCTGGCCGTCACCGCCACCACCGTGGCCGCCTGCGGCAGCAGCTCCGACACCGGCTCCGGCAGCTCGCCCTCGCGCCCCACCGTGCAGGGCACCCCGCCGTCCTCGCTGCTGCCCTCCGCCCTGCTCTCCTCGGCTTCCGCACTCGCCTCGGGCGCCTCCGTCGCCGCGTCGTCCTTCGAGGCCTCGGTTTCCGCCGAGGTCAGCGCGGCGAACGCGTCCGCGTCGGCCGCGCTGGCCGGCGTCACGGGCACCGGCAACGCACTCTCCGACGTCACCCTGACCGGCGTGCCGACCGCCAACTCCGGGGGCCGCCGCGCGGCCGTCGTGACGATCACCAACAGCACCGGCTCCGCCGCGTCGTACGCCGTCCGGGTCGAGTTCGTCGACTCCGCGGGCACCGTCGTGGACACCACCGTGGTCGGCGCCACGAACCTCCAGCCCGGCGCGAAGGCCTCGCCGGTCGCCTTCGGCGGACGCGACGAGGGCCTCGCCGCCACACCCCGGGTCGCCGTGGCGCAGCGCTACTGAGGCCGGGCCGGCGGCCCGTGCCTACCGGGCGGCCGGCACCTCGTCGGACCGCGGCGCCGCCCGCACCGCCCGGGGCCGGGCGGCGTGCCGGGCACGACCGTGCCTGGCGGGCGGCCGGACCTCGCGGCGGGCGCCGGCCAGAAGTGCCGCGAGCAGGAGCGGAGTGGTCAGCAGAAGCATGGTCAGCGTCATACCGGTGCACCTTTCCAGTCGGGTCGTGTGCAACCTGTCCGCCCCGGCGGGCCCGAAAACCCCGCTCGCGGCCGTTCGGCCGACCCCGTCACCCCCACGGGTGGGGTGATCGTCCGGCAGGCGGGTGAATCCGCCCCGGCTCCCGGCCGGGGCCCGCCGTGACCTCGCGGGGCGCCGCTCGTTGGGCACGGCATGAAGAAGCGCAGCATGCTCGCCGTCGCATCCCTGGCCGCCGGCGTCGTCGCCTCCCTCGTCGCCCCGAGCGCGCACGCGGGCCCGGTGCGGGACGGCCTGAGCGGCACCGGCCTGCAGAACACCACCAGCGCCCCGGACGCCGTCCTCGACGGCGCCGACACCGTGGCCGGTCAGACCGTCACCGAACCGGGCGGGCCGCTGTCCTGACACTCCCGGCCCTGGGCCGGCGGGCGGGGCGAAGCCCGCCGGCCCAGGGCGGACCGGCCCGGTCCGGTACCGAATCGGCCATTCTCGTGCCCTTCGGCGTCACATCTTCGTGTGCGACACAGTGAGGGCTAGGTTGGAGTCACGGCACGGGCGAGCGGCCCGGAACGGTCCGCCGCCGTACCACGGAGGTGTCCGACATGCAGGTGACCATCGATCAGGACCGCTGCTGCAGCGCGGGGCAGTGCGTGCTGGCGGCGCCCGAGGTGTTCGACCAGAGTGACGACGACGGCCTGGTACGGCTGCGCCGGCCGAGCCCCGAACCGGGCCTGCACGCCGACGTCCGGCTGGCCGCCGCGCTCTGCCCGAGTGGCGCCATCACCGTCACCGAAGCCCCTGACGCACCGTGAAGACCTGGACAGCACGCGCACTGTGAACCCCCTGAGGCACCGCTACGCGCCCGCCCGCGTACCCGGAATCCGTAAGGAGACGTCCTCGTGACGAGCACACCGACCGCGCCCTCCCTCACCCTCCCCGCCGCCCACGGAAGCTGCCCCTTCGACCCGCCGCCCGCGTACGGGCTCGCCGGCCGGGAGGGGCCCGTCACCGCGGCCAGGCTGCCGGACGGCAGCTTCTGCTGGCTGGTCACCGGCTACAGCGAAGTCCGCGCCGTGCTGTCCGACCAGCGCTTCAGCGCCGACGCCCGCCACCCGGGCTTCCCCTTCCCCTCCCCGGCCCGCCGCGCCATCGCGACCAACAACCCCAGCTTCGTCCGGATCGACGACCCGGAGCACGCCCGGCTCCGCCGGATGGTCACCAAGGACTTCCTGGTCAAGCGGGTCGAGGCGATGCGCCCCGAGATCCAGCGGATCGTCGACGACACCATCGACCGGATGACCGCCCGCGGCTCCGCCGCGGACCTGGTCGCCGACTTCGCCCTGCCGGTCCCCTCGCTCGTGATCTGCCTGCTGCTCGGCGTGCCGTACGAGGACCACGAGCTCTTCCAGACCCTGAGCCGGACCTTGCTCGACAACACCACCCCGCTGGAGGAGGCCCGGACCGCGCAGCGCGAGCTGCACGACTACCTCACCGGGCTGGCCGCCGCGAAGGCCCGACAGCCGGGCGACGACGTACTGAGCCGGCTGGCCGTCCGCGAGGACCTGGAGCCGGCCGAGATCGCCGCGACCGGGCTGCTGCTGCTGGTCGCCGGCCACGAGACCACCGCCAACATGACCGCGCTCGCCACGCTCGCGCTGCTGCGCAGGCCGGAGCAGGCGGCGCTGCTGCGGTCGGACCCCGGGCTCGTCCGGGGGGCGGTCGAGGAACTGCTGCGCTACCTCACCATCATCCAGTCCGGGCTGCCGCGGGTGGCCACCGAGGACATCGAACTCGGCGGCACGCTCGTGCGGGCCGGGCAGGCCGTGATGTGCATGCTCTCCACCGCCAACCGGGACGGGGAGCTGTTCGGGGCGGACCCGGACGAGCTGGACGTGGAGCGCGACGCGCGACGCCACCTGGCGTTCGGCTTCGGCGTCCACCAGTGCCTCGGGCAGCCGCTGGCCCGGGTCGAACTCCAGATCGCGCTGGAGACGCTGCTGCGTCGGCTGCCCGCGCTGCGCGTCACGGCGGCGGAGGACGAACTCGCCTACCGCACCGAGACCGTCGTCTACGGGCTGGTGTCGCTGCCGGTCGCCTGGTGAGTCCCGGGCCCGGTCCGGTTGACCCGGTTGACCCGGTTGGCCCTATCGGCGGGCCGGAGGCACGCTGGAGGGAGGCAGAGACCCGGCCGGGCGACCGCCCGTGGCTGCGGCCGTCCCCCGGCCGGCCGAGGAGACGGAGTCGCTATGTCGGACATGAGCGCACGGTCCCAGGTGAGCAGCGACCAGGACGAGGACGTCCGCGCGGCGGACCCGGAGGAGGGCATCACCTCGATGCAGAACGCCCACGCGCAGGACACCTCGCAGGCCGAGGGCGACTCCTACGAGGATTCGGAGGGGCTGTCCTGAGCGCCGTGACGGGGGCGCCGGCCCCGGCCCGCGCCACCCCGCCGACGGGGCAGCACCGCGACGCCCGGGGCGGTGAGGCCTCGTGAACACCTGGGCGACCTGGACGACCCAGAGCATCATCAGCGGCCCCGGCGGCGTGGAGACCGTCGAGGTCGGCCCCATCACCGGAGACCTCACCGTGCACACCACGTGGGTGGACGGCGAGGCCCGGCTGACCGTGCAGTACAGCGGTGCACTCGACTGGTACACGGTGGTGGGGAGCCCGGTGCCCGCCGCGGACGAGACCACCGCGCGGGCCGTGCACCAGGCCATGGTGCTCGCGGCCAAGGCGGGCAGGGGGGCGCACGCACCGCTGTGACGAGCCGTGCCCGCACCCGCGGGCGCCGGTTCAGCGCTTGGCACGTCCCCCGGTTCCGCCCGTGGCGGGGCCGGGGGCCGCTGCCGTCCAGTAGGCGGGATCGGTCGGCGGGCTGGACCGCAGGTCCGCGCGGACTTCGCCGGCCAGCTTGCGGGTGTCCCGGCGGTTGATGTTCGCGCCGATGCCCGCTCCGATCAGCAGCGGAGTCAGCGACGGCAGCCGGCGCAGGGAGCTGCGGGTCAGCCGCTTGCCGAGCCGCTTGCGGACATCGCTGCCGACGGCGACCGCCACCAGTCCGGCGGGCTTGAGCAGGGCCGCCCGGTCGATGCCCCGCCGGTTCGCCCAGGCGGTGACGTACGCGGCGCCGCGCTGGGCGGTGTTGCCGGCCGCGGGCCGGCCGTAGACCTCGTGCAGCTCGGCGATCAGTTTGATCTCGACGGCCGCCACGGCCAGGGTCTCGGCGGCGATCTCCACCGCCATCGCGGGCGGGACCGGCAGCATGGCGGCCGCACCGACCCCGGCACCGAGGGCGGCGGAGGCCCGACTGGCACCGGTGACCAGCAGATCGGCCATCAGCTCGCGGTCGGCTATGTCGGGGTACTGGGCGCGCAGGGTGGCCAGGTTTCGCACCGGGATGCGCGGGGCGGCCACCAGCAGCCGGTCGGCGAGGGCCCGGCCGCCGTACCCGGCGCCCTTGGCGGCCGCCCGGCCGCCGCGGCCGAGCAGCCCCGTCAGCGATCTGACGAGCCGGGTCGCGCGCTGCCGGCCGCCCTGCCGGTGCAGGACGACCTCGGCGGGGCGGGCCGGGCCGGTGAGGGCCGGGCCGCGCTCCATGCCTTCGACGAGTTCCGCGAGCTCCTCGGCCAGCTCACCCGGTGCGGGCCCGCCCGCTCCGGCCGGGTGGCCGTCCGCTGGGTCATCCGGCCGGGACTTCCTGAAGAGTGCCATGCCCTGCGCCTACCCGAACTGGTGCTCGGGCACGCCTGCCGTTCCGGCCGGGCGGCCGGAACCACCCGCCCGGCGGCGGCGGGGCTACCGGGGTGCGGTCTCAGTCGCTGATCTCGACGCCGCGCCAGAACGCCACCCGGTCGCGCACGTGGGCGGCCTGCGGCTTCGGATCGGCGTAGAACCAGACGGCGTCGGCGTTGGTCTGCCCGTCCACGTGCAGCGAGTAGTAGCCCGCCGTGCCCTTCCACGGGCAGAGCGTGGTGGTGTCGGACGGAAGCAGGTGCTCCGTCCGCACCGACGACAACGGGAAGTAGTGGTTGCCCTCGACGATGGTGGTCTCGTCGCTCTCGGCGATGATCGTGCCCTGCCAGCGTGCTGTGGTCATGCACCGATTCTGCCCGACGGCGGACCGCCACGAGGGCGAACGCGCGGACGAACGCGCGGACGAACGCAGGCCCCGGCCCCGGCCCCGGCCGCTCAGGCCAGCGGCTCGGCGTGCACCGGCAGGTGCGGGGACTGGTGGCCGCCGCTGGCGAGCATCCGGACCTCCCCGGCCTCGCTGATCTCGGCCCGGACGATGCCGGAGGCGTCCTCGTACACCGGGTGCCCGCCCGGCCCGGTCGCGCTCGTCCAGGACACCACGACCACGTCCTGAGGAGCCTGGGTGCCGGGCGTGCCCGGGAATGTCAGCGCGTACCGCTTCTCGTCGCTCATGTACAAGCCTCCTCCTGCGTCCCGACGTCGTCCGACTACGCTGCGCGACCACTCTGGCCGCGCACCTCCAGTTCTCCGAGCAGCTGCGCGGTGGCCTGCGCCACCGCCTCCACCGCCCGGTCGAACGCCTCGCGGTTGTGCGCGGCGGGCGCCCTGAAGCCCGATACCTTGCGGACGTACTGCAGGGCCGCCGCCCGGATGTCCTCCTCGTGGACCTCGGGTGTGACGGGTGGCCTCAACGTCTTGATACTGCGGCACATGCCCCCAGTCTCCCGCGACCGCGGCGCGACGGCGAGCAGCCTCGCCGGGACGCCCGGGGGAACCGGACGCCCCACGGCCCGGACGAGGACGCAACGGTTCGCGTGCGCAGGGATCCCGCGCGCCGGGCCCGTCCTGCGCCGTATTAGGATCTCGAACGAACAAAGCCGCGAGCCCGATCGGGACGGCCCACCCGCCCCCGCCGCCACCCGCGTACTGCGCCCGCTCCCCTTCCGTCGCCGTCGCCGGGAGTCGCCTCCGCCCGTCGCCGGGCGTCACCCCGGAGTCCTTCCCCATGCCACTGGCGCTCGTCGCACTGGCCGTCACCGCCTTTGCCATCGGCACCACCGAGTTCGCCGCCATGGGGCTGCTCCCCCAGGTCGCGGACGACCTCCACGTCTCCATCCCGCAGGCGGGCTGGCTGATCTCCGCGTACGCGATCGGTGTGGTCATCGGCGCGCCGCTGCTCACCGCCGCGGCCGCCCGGATCCCGCGCAAGACCGTGCTGATCGGCCTCGCCGGCCTCTTCACGGTCGGCAACCTGCTCTGCGCCGTCGCCCCGAACTTCTGGCTGCTGGCCGTGGCCCGGCTGATCACCGGCCTGCCGCACGGCGCCTTCTTCGGCGCCGGGGCGGTGGCCGCCGCCGAACTCGCCGCACCCCATCTGCGGGCCCGGGCGGTGTCCGTGATGTTCTCCGGCCTCACCATCGCCAACGTGGTCGGCGTACCCGCCGCCACCCTGCTCGGCCAGCACCTCGGGTGGCGGGCCACCATGCTCGTCGTCGTCGCCATCGGGGCGGCCGGCACGCTGGCCATCGCCCGCCTCGTCCCCCACCTGCCCGCACCCGAGAAGGCCGGACTGCGCCACGAGCTCAGCGTCTTCCGCAGCGGCCAGCTCTGGCTGGCGCTCGCGACCGTGGTCTTCGGCTGCGGCGGCTTCTTCGCCTGCTACAGCTACATCACACCGCTGCTCACCGACGTCGCGGGTTTCGCCACCGGCTCGGTCACCCTGATGCTGGCGCTGTTCGGCGTCGGCATGACCATCGGCAACGTGATCGGCGGGTACGCGGCGGACCGCGCGCTGCGCCCGAGCGTCTGCGCGTTCTTCGTGCTGCTGGCGCTGACCCTGGCCGCCTTCTCGGTGACGGCGCACCACAAGTGGTCGGCGGCCGTCACCGTGCTGCTGATCGGCCTGTTCGGCTTCGCCATCGTGCCGGCCGTGCAGACCCTGGTGATGCAGAAGGCCCGGAACGCGCCGACCCTCGCCTCGGCGACCGTCCAGGGTGCCTTCAACCTGGCCAACGCCCAGGGTGCGTTCTTCGGCGGTCTGGCGGTCGACGCCGGACTGGGGTGGACGGCGCCGCCCGTGGTCGGCGGCGTCCTCGCCGCCATCGGCGCGCTGATCGCCGTCCTGGCGTGGGCGGCGGACCGGCGCCGGACCGCCGCCGACGGCTCCGGGCCGGCCCATGACGGCATCCCGGCCCAGGCCCCGTCACAGTCCCAATCCCAGGCCCAGGCCCAGGACGGGTCCGGGACGCCGGCGGCAGAGCTTCACGGCTGAGGCCCCGGCCGACGGCCCGTCGGCGGCCGGCTACCCGAGCGGCTCGATGCCGCGGTGCGCCTCGGCGAGCAGCTGGTAGCCGGCGCCGTTGGCCTTGATGCCGGCCACCTCGTCCTCCGTCAGCTCGCGCCGGACCTTGGCGGGGACGCCCGCGACCAGCGAGCGGGGCGGGACCACCATCCCCTGCGGGACGACGGCTCCCGCCGCGACCAGTGAGCCCGCCCCGACGAGCGCACCGTTCAGCACGGTGGCGCCCATCCCCACCAGGACGTCGTCCTCCACGGTGCAGCCGTGCAGGACGGCGTTGTGGCCCACCGAGATCCGCTCGCCCAGCACCAGCGCGAAACCGGGATCGGCGTGCAGGGTGCAGTTGTCCTGGATATTGGTGCCGGCGCCGACCGTGATCGGTCCCGAGTCACCGCGCAGCACCGCGCCGTACCAGATGCTCACTCCCCCGGCGACGGTCACCGCGCCGACCACCACCGCGTTGGGCGCGACGAACGCGGACGGGTCGACCTCGGGCGCCAGTCCTGCGACTGCGGCGATCAGCGGCTCTGCCATGTCTCGTCCTCCCGACTCGGCCGGCCTGCTCGGGCCGGCCCGGTCATGATCGCACCGGCCGGCGCGGAGCCCGGCCTACGGGTCGGCCGGCCGGCCGAGGAGACGGCCCGGGATCCAGCCGGGGGTTCAGCCCGGGATTCAGCCGATGGTGAGGACGGCCTTGCCCTTGATCCGGCGTTCCAGCAGGGCGACGGCCGCCTCGCCGGCCTTCTCCCAGTCGCTCTGCCAGTCCACCCCCGCGTCCAGCCGGCCGGTCGCCAGCAGGCGCAGGAGGTGGCCGAGATCGGCGGTGGACCGCCCGCCGCGCTGGAAGCCGACCAGGGTGATCTGGCCGGCGATCAGCTGGTAGGGCGCCAGCGTCGTCGGCTGCCCCGAGGCGGTGCCGATGGACAGGACGACGCCGCCGGGCGCCAGATGCCCGAGGACGTCCCCGAGCAGGTCGCCGCCGACGTTGTCGAGGACGAGGTCGAGCGGCTCGTCGATCTCCTCGGCGCTGGTGAGCACGTGGTCCGCGCCGAGCTCCGCCAGGCCCTCGCCCCGGGCAGCGCCGCCCACCAGCGCGTACACCTCGGCTCCCCCCTGGGCGGCCAGCTGGACGGCGAACCGGCCGACCCCGCCCGAGGCACCGGTGATCGCCACCCGGTGACCGGGCCGGACCTCGCCCTGGCGCAGCGCGCGCAGGGCGGTGACGGCGGCGACGGGCAGCGTGGCGGCCTCGGCGAAGCCCACCTCGTCGGGGAGCACGGCGAGTTCGTCGACGTCCACCGCGCGCAGCTCGGCCCAGCCCGCGTCGGCGCCGAAGGTGACCACCCGCTCACCGGCCTTCGGCCCGCGGCCGGAGGCGGCGGCGCGCTCGACCACCCCGGCGGCGTCCCATCCGGGTATCACGCCGGCGGGCGCGTCGTCGGCCTTGGGCAGCTCGCCGTAGTTCAGGGAGATCGCGGAGATCCGTACCAGCACCTCGTCGGGCCCGGGGACGGGATCGGGCACGGTGGCCAGGGCCAGTCGGCCGGGGACGGAATGGTCCACCACAAGAGCGCGCATCACGGACAACCCTTCGTCAGCAGGTACTGTGCCGTGTGCAAACCCTTCGTCGAGCGGGCTTCATTCCCTCCTCCGAGAAGCGCGATCGACTGTTCATGAGTTTGCAACGAGAGCCACGGGAACACCTCCGGGCCCGGACCGAATTCGGTCCGGGCCCGGCAGGAGTGGGCGAGGGGGCTCAGGCCACCGGGGCCTTCACCCGCAGGATCTCGATGAACGCCCGGACCCAGCCCGGGTGGTCCGGCCAGGCGCGGGCCGAGACGACCACGCCGTCCACCACGGCCTCGCCGTCCACGTACTCGGCACCGGCCGCGGCGACGTCGGGCTCCAGCGCCGGGTAGGCGGCGATGCGGCGGCCCTTGAGGACGCCCGCGGCAGCCGTGATCTGCGGGCCGTGGCAGATCTGCGCGACCGGCTTCTCGGCCTCGAAGAAGTGCTTCACGATCCGCTGGAGCTCCGCGTTGTTGCGCAGGTACTCGGGGGCGCGGCCGCCCGGGATGACCAGGGCGACGTAGTCGGCCGGGTCCACCTCGTCGAAGGCGAGGTCGGCGGGCCAGGTGTAGCCGGGCTTCTCGGTGTAGGTGTCGAAACCGTCCACGAAGTCGTGCACGACGAACTGCAGGCGCTTGCGGGCGGGCGCCGCGATGTCGACCTGGTAGCCCTCCTCCAGCAGCCGCTGGTAGGGGTAGAACACCTCCAGGGACTCCGCCGCGTCACCGGTGACAAGCAGGATCTTCGATGCCATCGCCGAGCATCCCTCCATGATTGGTCGTCAAACATGCTCATGTACACGCCCGGTGATGATCTCCGGGCCGTGACGGACATCAACTTCCCGCACCCTGGCCCCGCGCGCAACAGGGCGCACCGAATCACGCGCCGCGCCCCCGCCTGCCCCGCACGCCGGGCGGGCGCCCCGTGCGCCCCGTTAGACTCCCGCGACAGACGCCCACCACCCACCGCCCACCGCCAGGAGTGACCACCCCAGATGGCCCAGCAGCCCGCCTACCTCGTCCTGCCCGGCTACCAGAACTCCGACCACGACCACTGGCAGAGCTTCTGGGAGCGCGCCGACCCGGCCTTCCGCCGGCTGGAGCAGGAGGACTGGGACCACCCCGACCCGGAGGCCTGGACGGACGCCCTGCACCGCGCGGTGACCGGGCACGACGGCCCGCTCGTCCTGGTGGCGCACAGCCTCGGCTGCACCACGGTGGCCCGCTGGGCGGCCCGGACGCCGGTCGCCCTCACGGCGCCGGTGGTGGGCGCGCTCCTGGTGGCACCGCCGGACATCGACTGGGCCGAGGTGCCGCAGCTGGAGGGATTCCGGCCGGTGCCCCTGCAACCGCTGCCGTTCCCGAGCATCGTGGTGGCCGGCAGCGACGACCCGTGGGCCACCCCGGAGCGCTCGCGGCTGTTCGCGCGGAGCTGGGGCGCGCGGTACGTCGACATCGGGCCGTACGGCCACATCAACGCGCAGTCCGGCCTCGGCGGATGGCCCGACGGCCTCGCGCTGCTGGCCGAGCTGACGGACGGGCAGGCAGGCTGACGGAACGCCGGGCCGACGGGCCGACGTGACGGGGCCGGGCAGCCGGCCCGCGCAGCGTTCTCCCGCCGTTCGTCGGGCGGCCACCCGGGGAGCCCTCCGCTCCTCCTAGTCTGCGGGCGTCACCGACAACAGCGCGGACAGGGAGCACCCATGACGCACCGCCCGATCAGCAACGGCAGCCCGGCGCGGACCGCGGCCGCCGCAGCGGCCACCGACGTCCCGGCCGGGGCCTCGCGCCGCGGCTTCCTGCGGGCCGCCGGCGCCGTCGGCCTCGGCACCGTCGCGGTGGGCGCGGCCGGCGCGGGCGAGGCGGCGGCCGCACCGGCCGACACCGAGCGCGGCTCCGGCGGCGAGAGCCGCGGCACCGGCACCACACCCGCCGTCCGCACCGGCACCGGCCTCGACCGGCTGCCGCACCCGCTCGTCATCGGCCACCGCGGCGCCAGCGGCTACCGCCCCGAGCACACCCTCGGCTCCTACGAACTCGCCCTGGAGCTGGGCGCGGACGTGATCGAGCAGGACCTCGTGCCGACCAAGGACGGCCAGCTCGTCGTCCGGCACGAGAACAACATCGCGGAGACCACCGACGTCGCCGACCACCCCGAGTTCGCCGCCCTGCGCACCACGAAGACCATCGACGGCCAGAGCCTGACCGGCTGGTTCACCGAGGACTTCACGCTCGCCGAGCTGCGCACCCTGCGTGCCAAGGAGCGCCTGCCCGCGCAGCGCCAGCGCAACACCCTCTACGACGGCCGGTGGGCCGTCCCGACCTTCCGCGAGGTCGTCGAGTACGCCGCGAAGCGCTCGCGCTCCCTCGGCCGCGACGTCTGGCTGTACGTCGAGACGAAGCACCCCAGCTACTTCCGCTCCATCGGCCTCCCGCTGGAGGAGCGCCTCGCCGCCGAGCTGCGCCGCGGCGGGCTGGCCGGCAAGCGCGGCAAGGCCATCCTGCAGTCCTTCGAGCCGAGCAGCCTCCAGCGGCTGTCCCGGCTGGTGGAGAACCCGGCCGTGCAGCTGCTGAGCGACGCCGCAACCCGGCCGTACGACTTCGTCCTGGCCGGCGACACCCGCACGGTCGCCGACCTGGTCACGCCCGCCGGGCTCCGGTGGATCGCGAACTACGCGCAGGGGATCGGCCCGACAACCCAGCTGATCGCACCGGTCGACAAGACCGGCAAGCTCCAGCCCCCGACCACGCTCGTCGCCGACGCGCACCGGGCCGGCCTGGTGCTGCACCCGTACACCGTGCGCAACGAGAACGGCTTCCTGCCGCTCGACTACCGGCGCGGCACGGACCCGACCGCCTACGGCGACGCGATCGGCTGGTCGCGCTACCTGTACGAGCAGGGCGTGGACGGCTTCTTCACCGACCAGAGCGACACCGCCGTGCTCACCCGCGCGGACTTCTGGGCCTCACGCGGCGTGAGCTGACAGCGCCCGGCGGGGGCCGGCGCAGAGCGGGGAACGAAGGCGGTACCACCGATCCGTACGGTGGTACCGCCTTTCCGTTCGTCCCGGCAGCTGCGCGGGACAAGGGAATCCAGCTCGCCGGCCGGTGCGGGAGCAGGCCACCGTGCGGGGTCGTGGTCAGGCGGGCGGAGCCGGCCGGCCCGAGCCGACCGCGGCCTCGATCTGGGCGAGCTGGGCGGCGAGGATCTCCTCGAACGCGGCGCGGCGGTCGGCCCCGAGGGGACGGACGTCGCGGGCGAAGTGGGCCAGGGCCGGGAACTGCGCGGGATCGGCTCCGAGCACCGCGACGCGGAACAGCTCCATGCCCTGTTCGTACTCCTCGGGGGTGACGGTGCTGACCCCGGCCTCGGAGGCGATCAACGCGGCGATGAGGACCGCGATCCGGTGGTAGCGCGCCGGGATCTCCTCGTCGGGCAGTCCCGACGCGCGCAGGGCCTGCAGCAGCTCCTCCATGACCAGCCGGGACCCGGTGCCGCCCGACGCGTAGCGTCCCCAGACCGCGGCGAGCTGGGGCTGCCGGCCGAAGGCCTCTCGCACGCGCAGGGCCAGGACCGTGATGTGCTGCTTCCAGTCGCCCTCGGGGCGGGGGCCGTCCATGGCCGCGAGAAGGACCCGGTCGGCGACCGCGCGCAGCAGTTCGGTCTTGCTGCGGAAATGCCGGTAGAGGCTGGAGGAGTCCGTCCCGAGGGCTGCGGCCAGCTTGCGGACGCTGAATGAATCCGCGTCGCCCGTGCGCAGCAGCTCCGCCGCCGTGTCCAGGATCTCTTCGGTCGACCAGCGCCTTCGGCCTGCCATCTTTCCCCTCTCGCCGGATCCCAGTCTAGCTTATGCACTTGGTGTTGCACGCACCGCGTGCATAATGAGGACATGGGCGTGCCGGACGGCCCGGCAGCGTCGGCCCGGCATGCCGCACATGCCCTGCTGCCCGGGTCCGGCGACCGATGCGGAGCCCGCCCCGGGGAATACGAAAGGACGCATGACGTGACGAACCAACTGGATTCGGCGGCACTGGACTCGGCGGCACTGGACGCAGCCGTCGAGAACGTCCACCGCGCCGGGATGCCGGGCCTGTTCGCCGAGGTGCGTGACGGCGGCCAGGTCTGGCGCGGTGCCGCCGGGGTCGCCGATCTCGCCACCGGCCGCCCCGTCACCGCCGGCCTGCGGCACCGGGTCGGCAGCATCACCAAGACCTTCACGGCCGCCGCCGTCCTGCAGCAGGTCGAGAGTGGTCGGATCGGTCTCGACACACCGATCGGCCAGTACCTTCCGGAGCTGGTTCCGGGAGAGCGCGGTGGCGCGATCACCGTCCGGATGCTGATCAACCACACCAGTGGCCTCGCCGAGTACCTCCCGTACGCCTACCCCTCCCTCAAGGCGTTCCCCGCCCTCGCGGACACCGGCCCGCAGAGCCTGGACGACCACCGGCTCACCCGGTTCCACCGCACCGAACTGATCGGGATGGGCGTCGGTGCCCCTGCTGTCGGCACCCCGGGCGGTACGCCGGGGGTGTACTCCAACACCAACTACCTGCTCCTCTGCGAACTCCTGGAGCAGGTGACCGGCACGACGGCCGAGCGGTGCATCACCCGGAACGTCATCGAGCGCGCCGGGCTCCGGGACACCGGCTTCCCCACCGGGCCGGACGTCGACGGGCCGCATTCGAGGCTCTACGAGGCGTGGTTCGGCATGATCGACCCGCCGCGCGACCACAGCGTCCACGACATGTCCTGGGTGGGACCGTCGGCCTCGCTGATATCGACCGTCGCGGACCTCAACCGCTTCTACGGCAAGCTGCTGGCCGGGGAGATCGTCAGCCCGTCGTCGCTGGCACAGATGCAGCGCACTGTCCCGGTCGTCTCCCAGGAGGGCCGGACGATCGACTACGGCCTCGGCCTGCACGCGATGGAGGGTGGTCCCGGCCAGGACGTCTTCTGGGGACACGGCGGCACGGTCTGGGGCGGCGGGGCGCTGGCCATGATCCGCGCCGACGGCCGGCGGCAGCTGGCGGTCGCGGTGAACCTGCAGAGGTGGAACAGGCTCGACTCCTCCGGCAGGCCGCAGCCCCATCCCATCGACGGCGCGCTTGCGGCCCTCTACCGCCTGGCGATGTTCGGCTGACCCGGGCCGGCGGGACTCGGCGTCGCCGGGCCCGCAGCTCCCCGGGCCGGCAGATCCGCTGCGGAGTACGGGCACCCCCGGCGGAGCGTCAGTCCGAAGCTCCGCCGCCGCGCTTCTTGCGCCAGCCGCCCGCCAGTGCCACCACCACGGCGACCACCACCAGGAGGGTGACGCCCCCGCCGGAGTCGGAGTCGGCGGGCTGCCCCGCCGGTGCGGCCGCCTGCGGCGATCCGTCGGCGCCGGCGGAGGCACCGGCAGGGGCCCCGGCGGAGGCCCCGGCCGACGGGGAGGATCCGGCCGCAGCCGACGGCCGGACGGTGTCGGGGAGTTGCTCGCCCTTGAGCGCCACCCGCCAGACCGGGCTGCTCCTGCCCTCACTGCCGAACAGCACCGACCGGCCGTCGGCGGCGAACGTCGCCGACTCGCCCTGGCGTTGGAACGGCAGCGAGACGTCGCCCAGCGCCTCGGGCGCGCCGGCACCCGGCCAGCGGTACATGGTCGCCCAGAAGTAGCCGCGCAGCAGCAGCCGGGTGCCGTCCGGCGAGAAGCCGCCGTCGGTCACCCAGGGCACCTCGCTCACCCTGCGGAAGGTGTTGACGGCCGTCGCCGAGAGGGTCTGCGGCCCCTCGTACAGGCCGGCGCCCTTCTCGCGCTTGCTGGCGATGTACACCCGGCCGGTGACCGGGTGCACCATCAGGGCTTCGGCGTTGCGCGGGCCGTCCTCGTAGCGCACCCGGTAGCGGACGACGTCGACGCTCTGGTCGCGGAGGTCGGCCGGCTCGGCGAAGCGGTAGATCCAGACCTCGGGCCAGGTGCCGTCCAGGTTGTCGCCGATGTCGGCGACGTACAGCTGTCCGTCCGGCCCGAGGGAGACCGCCTCGACGTCACGCGGCTTGATCCCGCGCATGGTCACCGTGGCGACGGTACGGCCCTGCCCGTCGACGGCGTAGACGTACGGGCCGTCGTCGCTGTCGTTGTGCGTCCAGTACACGCCCGGGTGCGCCGTGCTGGCCGCCAGGCCGCTGGACTCGGTGATCCGGGGGTCGGAGATGGTGAACTCCTGCACCGGCCCGTCGCCGGCCACCGCCGGGACGGCGGGCGCGACCACCGTGACGAGGGCTGCCGCGAGCAGCACGGCGCCCGCCCGCAGGGGTCGCCGCTGCCACGAATGTCCCGCCAGTGCACGTGCCACGGTGCGATCATCCCACGGCGACCTGGCGACGGGGGCCGCCACCGGGCGGTCAGCCGCCGGCGGCGAGGTGGCGCTCGACCGTCCGCACCTTGGCGGTCAGACCGTCGGTGACCCCGGCCCGGTCGTCGATCTTGATGACGGTACTGACCCGGCCGCTGTAGGCCTTCACCGCCTCGATCGCGTCCCGGATGACGGGCATCACCTCGTCCCACTCCCCCTCGATGCTGGTGAACATCGCGTCCGTCCGGTTGGGCAGGCCGCTCGCCCGCACGACCCGGACGGCGGCGGCCACGGCCTCCCCGACGTCCTCGCCGACGCCCAACGGGGTGACCGAGAATGCTGCGATCACGGTGGTCCTCCTTCGCTCCCGCCCCGCACCGGGGCAGCACGACGCTACCGGTCGGCGCGGCCTCGTTCCCGGACGCGGCCCGGGGCGGCCTCGCTCCCCTGCCGGCGGTCACCCGGCTCCGGTGGGATCCGCCCGGACGCTCCGGACGGTCGACGCGTCGAAGTGGCCCGTGCCCGAGGCCCCGGCGGGCGTCAGACGCCGGTCGGCAGCGGCGGCTCCACCGCCAGTGGCTCACTGCTGCGCGCCCGGTGCTGACCTGCCCAGGTCACCAGGGCCACCGCACAGGCGTGGTCGAGGTGGCGCAGACCGGACCAGTCGAGTTCGACCGGCCGGTCGGCGGGCAGCCGTTCCAGCGCGTCGAGCAGGCGCGGCAGACGCAGGAAGGTGGCGTTCCCGCTCAGCCGCACCCGTAGTGGGGCGCCCTCGGCATGCGTCGCGTCCTCCACCGCGATGTGCAGGTGGGAGGTCTGCCAGGCCGACTTGGCGACGGCCACGGCGATCCCGGCCAGCACCCCCTCGAACAGGTTGGTCGCGATGATCGCGGTCGCCGTCACCGCCAGCACCACCGCCTCGCCGCGATGCGCGCGCCAGAGAAGGGCGATCCGGCGGACCGGGACGAGCTTCGCGCCGGAGTACACCAGGACGGCGGCGAGCGCCGCGACCGGGATCAGGCCGAGGGCCGCCGGGAGCAGGGCGGCGAACAGCAGCAGCCACAGGCCGTGCAGGGTGCGGGAGGCCTTGGTGCGGGCCCCGGCCTGGACGTTGGCGGCGCTGCGGACGATCACCGCCGTCATCGGCAGGGCCCCGAGCGCTCCGCACGCCATGTTGCCGATGCCCTGCGCGGTCAGCTCGCGGTCGTAGTCGGTGCGCGGGCCGTCGTGCATCCGGTCGACGGCGGCGGCGCTGAACAGGGTCTCGGCGGAGGCGATCAGGGTGAACGCGAGGATCGTGCCGGCGCCGGAGGCACTCACCAGACCGGCGAAGGCCGCGAGGTCGGGCGGCTGGACGGCCGTCAGCAGGCCCTGGACCCGGACCCGGGCGACCGGGAGGTCCGCGACGGCGGTGACGGCGGCGGTCGCGGCGACGGCGGCGAGCGGTGCGGGCACCACGCGGGCCCGGGCGGGCAGGTACTTCCACAGCACCAGCACGGCGATTGCGGCGGCGCCGAGCGCGAGCGCGCAGGGGGCCGCCCGGCCGAGCACGGCGTCCGCCAGCAGGGCGGGCAGGCCGGTGATCTTGCCGAACCCGGTGGCCGGGGCCGAGCGGTCCGCCATCGTATACAACTGGCCGAGCACCAGCGTCAGGCCGATCCCGGCCAGCATCCCGTGCACCACCGAGGCCGACATCGCCCGGAACCAGCGACCCAGCCGCAGGACGCCCATCGCCAGCTGGAGCACGCCGGTGGCCAGTACCAGCGCGCCGAGCGCGCCCGCACCGTGCTCGCGGACGGCCTCCAGCACGAGCACCGTCAGCCCGGCGGCGGGGCCGCTGACCTGGAGACTGCTGCCCGGGAGCACGCCGACGAGCAGGCCGCCGACGATCCCGGTGATCAGGCCGAGCTCGGCGGGCACCCCGGACGCGATGGCGACGCCGACGCAGAGCGGGAGCGCGACCAGGAAGACGACCAGTGAGGCCGGCAGGTCCTGCCGCCAGTGGACGGCCCGGCCCCGGGCCCGCCTCACCTCGTCACCGCCCGGCGCGGCCGGTGGCCTTCGAAGGTTCCGGCTGTGTGGCCGGCGGCCGGGATAGGGAGCGGACGACGGCCGGACGGATGACGATCGGGCGGATGACGATCGGGCGGACGGGGGCAGGGCGGCGGGCTGCCGTCGGCACAGCGGTGCATGGCGTCTTCCTTCCGCGCGCCCGCTGGGCGGACGCGCTGCGGCAGGGGTGCGGCACTCGGGGACCGAACTCCGGGGCGAATGAACACCCGGAGTAGTCAGAACGCTACGCACCGCCGCAGGTTAGGCCAACCTCACTCACGATTCCTTCGCGTGATCTCCGTGCGCCCACCACAAGGACCTGCCGAAGCCGCGTCCTCTGGGGTGCATACATGCCAAACCCGCCCAGGAGTTCGACGAAGCACCGGGACGACCTCCCGGGAGCGCACAGCACACGCATCGGGAACGCACGGACACGACGGCCGGGCCGACTGCCTCAGGCGGACTGCCGGATGACCAGGGTCGGTTCGAATATCACCGAGGTGACGGCCCTCGACGGATCCTCGACCCGGCCCAGCAGCAGCCTGGTGAGCTCGGCGGCCATGTCCTCCACCGGCTGCCGCACGGTGGTGAGCTGGGGACGGCTGGCGAGCGCGGCGCTGCTGTCGTCGAAGCCGATCACCGCCGTGTCCTCGGGGATACGGCGGCCGTGCTCACGCAGGGTGAACATGGCGCCCTGCGCCATCAGGTCGTTGGCGGCGAAGACGCCGTCGAGGTCCGGGTGCTCGGCCAGCAGTCGCTCCATCGCGATCTCGCCACCGCGCTGGGTGAAGTTCCCCTCGACACAGGGGACGTACGGGAAGCCGTGGCGGGCCATCGCCTCGCGGAATCCGGTCAGCCGGTCCTCGGCGGCGGGCACCCCGGCGGGGCCGCCGATGACGACGACCGTCCGGCAGCCCCGGGCCGCGAGGTGGTCGGCGGCCAGCCTGGCGCCGTCGCGGTTGGCGAGGTCCACGTAGCTGATCGGGATCGGGCGGACCGGGCGGGCGAACAGCACTGCGGGCAGGCCGACTTCGACCAGCCGGGCGGGCAGCGGGTCGTCCGCGTCGGTGGAGACGAGGATGGCACCGTCGGCGCCGCCCTGCTTGAGGTGGCCGACCACCTGGTCCCTGGCCTGGGCGGTGTCGGCGACCATCAGCAGCGGGTGCAGCCCGAACGGGCGCAGGGCGCCGATCACTCCGCTGAGGGCCCGGCCGAAGAAGGGGTCGGTCAGCACGCGGTTCCTCGCGTGCTCCTCGTCCTCGACCTCGTCGGTCACCCCGGAGAGGATGAGCGCGATCGAGCCGGCCCGGCGGGTGACGAGCGAGCGGGCGGCGCTGTTCGGGACGTATCCGGTGGCGGCGATGGCCTGGCGGACGGTCTCCTGGATCTCGGTGTCGACGTTGCGGATCCCGTTGATCACCCGGGACACCGTCGAACGGGAGACTCCGGCGACCCGGGCCACGTCCTCGAGGGTCGCGGGCCGGGAGGCGGCCGTTCGCAGGGCATCACTCATAGCGGCTTTTATAGCACGCGAAGAGAACGCTCCCTGCTTTCCTTCGCAGGTGCGCCCGGTGGAGCGGACGGCCCGCCGGGGTCGGCGGGCCGTCCGTCGTGCGGTTCCTCCTCCTGTTACGGAGCGGTCGTCACGGGAGAGGCGGTGTTACGGGTAGGAGACGAGGTTGGAGGGGACGGTGCCGGTGCCGGAGGTGGGGGCGCCGGTGTTGTTGACGACGTGGTTGAACTGGCCGTTG